>CAIJKT010000320.1 GCA_903821255.1 uncultured Lentisphaeria bacterium
GAACTTCCACGCTCCTATGCTTATTGCGTATCGCAATCTAATAGCGCTCCCATTATTCATCGGCGGAATCCTGGTTGGTGGATATTTTCTTAAAGAAGGAAGTGATCCAGTCATGCTACAGTTCATCAGTAATGGCGGTCGCATGATTAGCGCCCTTTTAATATTTATCAGTGTCATGCTGGACACCAAACTATTTAGGCCCTGTCTAAATTGGTCACCGATAAATTTATTAGGGAATATTTCATACAGCTTATATGCGATTCATTTTCTGCTGATGAAAACCATCGTAGAAACAATTGATACCGTGCTTAACCGATATTTACAGCACGATGCTGCATTGTGTGGCACGATGTTAATTACGCTTCCGATGATTGTTTTCGCGGCATGGATAATAGATAAGTATGTCGATAAGTCGGGCATCAGGCTGGCCGCAAAGATCGCCCAATGGGCGGTTTCGATTATCACGCTGGAAATTGCGATGCGCGGATCAAAGCTCAAATTGATCGTAGTGTTTCGATTCCCGTTAACTCTGCTGCGGATTCTTTTCAGCAGTAAAAGAAGATATTCAAATTTAATCAATGGAGCGATGCAATTATGCATGGTCAGAAGATGACCGGATGTTGCTCAACCAAGTCTATCATGAGATGTTACGTTTCAATCCGGTATGCCCACACATACCGGATTGTCCTAATCATGTGAAAACGGGCATAATGAAAGTATTGAAACCTCAAAAGCAATCAGCCACGACATAAAATGGCCGGGCTCCAAGTGTAGAATATAAACATGAATCAGAAATTGTCTGCCGGATTTTCAATATGTCGAAAATCTGTCAGCATGTTTAACTACATAAGGCGGAAGCTATGAATATTGATAATAAAAGATTTCTCGTTGACGCAAAAGGTGAAAGAATTGAGCCGTACAAATTAAATCCGGGGGAGCTTGGCGAGATCATGGCGCTCATGAGACGCGACCCGTCAAACAGCATTCCACATGATGCCGAATTATGGATGCGTATTTATTTTGAGAGCAACCCCGCCGAATGGCCGCCTGAATATCTTCAGGCGCTCGCGTGTAAACAGGTAAAACATGACTATCGCAGAGACAGGATGGCGCAAAGCGTGAGCTTCATGCAAATGTTTTATGATGCTAAATTTTTTGTCAGGGATCGATATCGGCAACTTATCCAGGATATACTAAAAGAATATCATATCGAAGCCACAGTCACCAAGGCATCCATTGAGGATGATAAGGTAATTAATCTTGACGTAACAGTGGCGGCGGGAGAGGATTATAAAAGAATCTTTGAAATCAAGCAATTCATCATGATGGAAATCGAGATAGATATTCTCCGCATAGTTGCTCTCGATTATCATCTTGTTCAATTGAAGATTCCGCTTGGCCGGGATTAATCGGTGGTATATAAAATTTATCTGGAGGGTTGTCCCGCAGGCGCCGGACCACAACACACACGAAAAGAAGACCTTATTTCTCGCAGAGTTCACAAAATGCACAAAGTAAAAACGGGAGTCAGCGAATGAATACGGCAACGCCGCGTTCATTAGCTGATTGCATGTATTATCTTCATTTCCTTCATGTTCTTCATGGTGAAACTGTATTAGTCTTTTTTCGTGAGTTTTCGTGTTTTTCGTGGTTAAGAATGTTCTTCTTAAATCAGCCGCGACATAAGATGGCAAGCCCCATGATGTAGAATATAAATACAAACCAGACAACTGCCTGGAAAGTTAAACATAACTTAGGAGATCAAACAAATGAAAGCTTTTATGATCGTCGGTGCCTTGTTTGTCGCTGTTGCATTCGTAATCGGCAACTATATCATCGTTGACGGCGTTGTAACCGCCTACAAAAAAGCAGAAAGCAAAGATTAATTATAAATCCTTTGGGAGGTAAAATTATGCACAATGTCAAAGGAATATGGGGCCGTCGCCTGCCATTCCCGTTTAATCTTTTCCAGCAGGACAAACCAGCGACCTATCACATCAAATGTAAAAGTTGCGCATGGGAAAAGATATACCGGGTATTCAGCGGCACAGTCTGGTATGCGCCAGGCGTCACCCCGTCAGAAATTGTAGTAAAAACAAAAAGGCCACTGCCTGCAATTTGCCCTGAATGCAGCGCAAAAGTCAATAAATATAAACTGCCATGTTTAACAAGGAGCAGGCCTTTTGAACGTTGCAGCTTGTAAATAACCAGCCACGACATAAAATGGCAGACCGTATAATGTAGAGTATTGATACGAAGCAGGCAGCAGCCTGCAATGCTTGACAACAGGAAAGGAGAACGTTAACTCGCAGTCGCAGCCGTTACGTTAAAAGCGCAGATTAAACAAGATTGTTCAACCACAAACAAAAGGAAGTAATAAAAATGAACGACTTATGGAAAATCGCAATCGGAATCGTAGCCGGAGTAGCTGCTTGCAAAATTTACGATGACTATATGGAACAAAAAGAACTGGAGAATTGCTATAGCTGCTCTTCCAGCGCCCCCAAGGACGACTTGCCGGAGGACTGCATCACAGAGCCGAAGTCTTGCGACGAAAGCGCCGCTGTCAGCAATGAACCGGAAAACAAGCCAACCAACGCTTAATTTTTAATACAAGGAGTAATGAAACATGAACAGCTTATGGAAAATCGCAATTGGCGCCGCTGTCGGTTATGCCACTTATCGGATCGTTCAGAATTACATTGAAATTGATGCGGCTCAACGTGCCGCCGCTGAAGGATGTGACGAGACCGAAGACGATGATAACACTACGGCAGCAAGCGCAGGTGGCAATGATGTTCCAGAACCCGCAACCACCTCATGATGTTGCCGCCGGAAATTTGAATGTTACAGGAGTAGCCATTCAAATTATCCGTGCGGTATAAAGAATAAATCACAGTCGGCAACATATATAGCAATAGCAAATTATAAATTGAAAGGATAGTATCATGGTAAATGAATCAAAATGCAATGAAGAATTCAAGCGTAAAGCCGGCAACTTCACCGCTGCTGACATCGCCGGTGTGCTGAATGATGAGGAGAAAGGCAAAAGCAAAGCCAAAGAAGGCGTCATCGCCGAGATGTATGAAGAAATCTGCGATCTGTTTGCTATGCTCTCTGCTTATGCCAAAGGTCATTACCGGGATGTGCCGTGGAAATCAATAGCGGCAATAGGCGCCGCCCTAGCATATTTGATTTGCCCGTTTGACATTATCCCGGATTTTATCCCTGGCATCGGCATGCTGGATGATATGATTGTTATCGGCCTGTGCCTTAAAACGGTCAAAGCCGATCTTGACAAGTTCCGTGCCTGGCAAAATACAACAACAGAAAGCAAAATAAAACATTAATTACGGCAAAACATAATTTGCAAAAGAAAATTACGACAGTTTATTTATAAAGATGTAGTTTTATTGCGTTGGCAAAGAGTTCAAAAACAGAGACTATTTAGATTTTAGGAGGGGTATTATGTCGATTAATGATGAAGCTGATAGAATTCGTCGCAAGCTTGATGAGGAAAACAAGGCAACAGTAAAGATTGCCTTGTTTGGCCAGCCAGGATCTGGTAAATCTTCAATAATCAACAGAATTGTCGGTCAGAATATTGCTCCGGTTGGGGTTGAGACAGACAAAACAGTTGAGCTTAACTATTATGAAGCAAAGGGTCTAATATTCGCCGATCTCCCAGGTTATGGAACAAAAAACTTCCCACAAAATTCTTATTTTGAAAAATTTGATATTCCGCAATTCGATCTATTTTTGTGTGTAACCAGTGGCAAACTACATCAGGCGGACAGTGAGTTCTTCCATGAATTGAGAAAGCTCAAAAAAGTA
>CAIJKT010000321.1 GCA_903821255.1 uncultured Lentisphaeria bacterium
GTCGCCGTAGCTGTAGAAACGCATTTTCGCTTTTTTCGCCAGTTCGTAGGCGGCGAGGACTTTTTCACGGTCGGCAAACGTGGAAACCAGCATCAGCAGGGTGCTTTTCGGCAGATGGAAATTAGTCAGCAGCATGTCCGCGGCTTTCGGCTGATACGGCGGATAAAGAAAGATGTCAGTACTGCCGGCGCGCGGAAGCAATGCTCCGCCGCTGTCAATACAACTTTCCAGCACCCGCACCGTGGTCGTGCCCACCGCCAGGATTTTATGTCCGGACGCGTGCACGGAATTAATCATTGCAACAGTTGTTTCCGGCAGCAGAAAATCTTCATGGTGCATTTTATGCTGAGCGACGTCTTCGACGGAAACCGGTTTGAAGGTGCCGGGACCGACGTGCAGCGTCAGTTCAGCCTGCTTCACGCCTTTGGCGCGCAGCGCGTCCATGATCTCCGGGGTGAAATGCAGTCCGGCAGTGGGCGCGGCCACCGCGCCCGGTGCTTTGGCGAAGATGGTCTGGTAGCGTTCCAGGTCGGCCGGGCTGTCTTTGCGGCGGATATACGGCGGCAGCGGGATATGTCCATATTGCCGCTGGATGCCGTCGATGTCGGCGGAATCGAATTCAACCATGAAGGTTCCATCGTCAAGATGTTCTAAAACCGAAAGCCAGTCGTCGCCCGGAGCCTGATTTATGTCCGAAGGTTCCAGTTTCACTCTGGTTCCCGGTGGCGTCCGCTTGCCCGGTTTGATCAGCGCTTTCCATTTTTTCCGCGCGGTGTCGGCAGGGGAGACCAGCATAATTTCAACTTTGGCGGAACCGGCGGTCCCATTTTTAATTCCGTACATCCGTGCATTCATCACGCGGGTGTTGTTGAATACGATTCCATCGCCGGGATTCAGATAGTTTACTATGTCGGTGAACCGGCGGATTTCACACTCGCCGGTGTGGCGGTCCAGCACCAGCATTCTGGAGGCGTCGCGGTTTGCCGCCGGATACTGCGCAATCAGTTCCTCCGGCAGATGATAATCAAAAAGTCCGGTTGCCAGTTTCATACAGTATCCTCAAACTCAAATTAGTTTTTGCGCATTTGTTCGCGGGCTTTTTTCAATATGCCCATTTCCGCTTCCGAGAGGCTGTTAATGCCGGTATGGGAGATTTTATCCAGTATCTGGTCAAGTTCGCTCTGGGTGACTTTCTGGTCCGGATTGCGCAGATGTTCTTCATAATCGCCGACTTTTTCCGGCGGCGGCTGCCGGTGCAGCGTCCAGCCGGGCGGCGCGGTGAAGGATTTTTTACTCCCTGGAATGAGAAATCCGAACAGATCCCAGGGCACATTTTTGCCGAAGAGAAACTTGATATAGACGTAGCCGCCCAGGAAACCGCCCAGATGGGCCAGGTGGGCGATATTATCCTGCATGGAAAGTTCACTGAAAACCTCAATGACGGCATAGACCACCACCAGCGTTTTGGTTTTCATGGGAACCGGCAGAAATATCATGATGAATTCTTTATCCGGATAAAGCATGGCGGTGGCGAGCATGATGCCGAACAGCGCGCCGCTGGCGCCGACCAGAACCGCCGGCGAATCCCAGTTAAACAGCATCCACAGCAGATTGCCGCAGACGCCGCTGATAAAATAAAGTGTTACAAAACGTCTGGCGCCCAGCACCGGGGCGACGATAGTGCCAAACAGATATAGGCCCCACATGTTAAACAGCAAATGCATGATATTGACTTTGGAGTGCAGAAACATGGCGGTCACAAACTGCCATAGCTTTAAACTTTTTATTCCGAAGGTGGACATGGATAGTTCGGAGTAAAGCCAGGAATCGCCGGGGATCAGCAGAAATACGAAAACATTGATGGCGATAAGGACGAAGACGGCTTTGACGCCGCCGGCTGCCCGTTCACTGCCGTCTTGCGGCGACATATAATTTCGATCAGATAACATAGCAGGGAAAACCTCTGAAATAAATATTAAAAAGTAATTCATAATATAGTCCGCAAAACCGCAAACTTCAAAAAATGTCCTCATTAAAAGCGCAAATTCTAAAACGGTTGCAGTCTGAATGCCGTTTCACATCTTTCATCCCGGTTGAATTTTATTAAAACTGGCGGAAGTTCAGCCTTGCAGTTGTTTTTAACAAGGATATATTAAGGCGATTCTGATGTAGATTTTCCGGGCAATTTTAAGTTTAATCATTTATAGCGCAAAAAAGGAAGGGTAGTCGCAATGAGAAAAATTTGCTGTCTGTGTGCAGTTTTCATGATGGCCTGTTCAGCGGCGTTTTGTGCCGACGAAGCCAAGAGTTCAACTACAGAACAACAAGCCTTGACTTCCGGCTTTGACAGAAGCCGTCCGAACCAGTTTGTCGAAAATATGAAAATGGTCGGCCGTTATGCGGTTTTGTATATTCCCAACCGCCTGCTTGACGCTTCGGACATTGTTTCCATGGAAATCGGGTTCGGCGGTGAAGTGGCTGCGCAGTTTCAGGCAACCCGGTACTTGCAGTTTGGCGGAGCGCACGGCTGCAATTATTTTCTTACCAAGGGCTTTGACCAGCAGTGCGGCGGCGGCTATCGCGACGGCACCAGTTTCGGCATGATTTGTTTCGCCACGGATAATGTAGTCATTGACGACACTTTCGGTTACGTCCGCAAAACCGTGGTTGATTCCGGAGGTTTCAGGCTTGCCAATTTCCGCGCTGATGCGTACAAGGATAACGACATTGATTTCTGGGCCATCGGCGGCCGTTTCGGCTGGCTGTGTGATTTCGGAGTTGCCGTCCACCCGGTAGAGATCGTGGACTTTATTACCAGCTGTTTCTGCTATGACCTCAGGAAAGACGATTTTAAATAGCTGCTGTTGCCATACCAGTTTTAATTTGTTCCGGCGGACGCCTTAACAGGTTTCTGCCGGTTTGAATTTTAAAGAATGATGCTGTTGATTTTCATGTTAACAATATAGAGACGAGAGATCAAATATGCCGCGTTATGAAGAAAAAGCTCCAGGATGGATTGCGGCGGCGCTGGTTCTGGTTACAGCTTTCCTGATTATCTACTCCCCGTGGCAGTTGAGTGACAGAGAACTCTACTGGCAGGAAGGATATTTTGCGGCGCAGGCAATGGAAATGGACTATTTCATGCCGATGACCTTTGCCCATGGCATGGTTATTCAGGACTCGTTTCCGCTTTTTCCATGGTTTGCGGCTGTTGTTCATAACGAATTCGGTTTGTCCATGGAAATGACGCTGCGGCTGATTTCGATAATCGCGCTGGGGGTGATTGCCGTTCTGGTCTGGTTTGCCGCAGGCAGCGCCGGCGGAATCCAGGCGGCGGCGGTTGCCGCCGCGATGATGATCAGCACCAGCGTAGTTATCGAAAAAGGTATTGAAGGATACCCGCATACGCTGATGCTGCTGGCCTTGACCGCCGCATGGTTTTCCTGGTTCATGCTTGGCGTCGGCAGAAGCAACTGGAGCGGCGCGTGGGCGGCGTCTCTTTACTTTGCCGGCACTGCTTTTTACGTTTTCGGGCCGTCTGCCCTGATATATTTCTTTTTCCCGATGATTTTCATGCGCCGTCCGCTGACCATCTGGACTAAAATGAATAAACCCGGATTTTATATCGGCCTGGCGGTGCTGGTCGGATTTATTATGCTATGGGCGTTGCCGCATATTATGTTTGCCAATACTTTTCCGTTCAAATCTCTGGAATTTGAACCGAATTCCATGTCGGCCTACCTGGAGCATCTGGCCACTTTTCCGTTCGATGTCGCAATCCGGCTGATGCCGTGGACGATCCTGGCATGGGCTCCGTTCTGTGTTGAATATTTTCCGCTGGATAAAACTCCGATTTTCAGCCGTTTCCTGCGAATTATCGTAATATCCCTGTTTTTTCTGCTCTGGATCAGTCCGTTTACGGAACCGCGGGATATTATGATGCTGATTCCGCCGCTGGCGGTTATGACCGGCATCAACTACTGGCTGGTGGTCAGGCGCTACGGGGACAAGCTGCTGA
This sequence comes from uncultured Lentisphaeria bacterium, assembly GCA_903821255.1. Next base: position 4,019 of record CAIJKT010000321.1, read on the forward strand.
TGATGATGAAACTGCTTTCATTTCCGGTATTTATCGTCGGCTGCATGATTATCATTTTTTATCTGCTCCCCGTAGACTGGTGGAACAGTATTTTCCCCATGCAGAAAGGCATTGGTTTCCGGAGTAATCACAAATATATCATTATCGGCATGATATGGGGGATGCTGGCGGTGGCTGTCGGCATCGCCTTGATTCATGTGAAAATACGGCCTTACCTCTGGGCATACTTTCTGATTATCGTCTGTGCGGTAATGTTCTTTTTCTGGTCTTTGATTCACCCGTACAAAGCGCAGGACCAGACGAGAAAGAATCTGGGACGGGAACTGCGGGCCGCTCTGTCTGCTGAAGGCGTTACGGAAAAAGATACCGTCTATACCGGACCGAATCTGGGGCTTTACGGCGAATGCTTCTACATGGGCGGCAAAATCGTCACGATGAATTCTGTTGAAGAGATTCCCGCGGATCAGAAGGTGGTCTATCTTATCAGCACCGAGTTTCCGCAAGTTCCGGAACGCCGCTGGCGCAATCTGCTGCCCAACCAGAAAACATATAAAGACAAGCGCATTTGCCTCTGGCAGGGCATCAAGCTTGAGAAGAAAAAAACTTTAAAATGAGCGCCGTGAATAAAAAGCTGCTTTGTTCCCTTACGGCCGATGAGGTCAAGGCATGGGTTGCCGCGCATGGCGCTCCGGCTTTCCGCGCGGCTCAAATTCTGGGCTGGATCTACAGGAAGAGAATTATTACTCCAAACTTGATGAGCAATCTGCCGCCCGATCTGCGGCAGGCGCTAAGTGAAGATTTCATCTGTGCTTCCTCCGCCATTGAAAGCGAAGCGGCCGCCGGCGACGGCACCGTGAAACTGCTGCTGCGGCTGCACGACGGCGAAGCCGTGGAGATGGTGATTATCCCCGCCCCGGACAGAATGACGTTCTGTCTGAGCACTCAGGTCGGATGTCCGGTACAGTGCCGTTTCTGCGCCAGCGGTGCCGACGGCCTGGTCAGGAATCTGGATGCAGGCGAAATGCTTGAACAGTTTTTTCACGGCTGCGCCAAAATCGGCGGACTGCCGGATAACATTGTGTTCATGGGCATTGGCGAAGGCCTGCTCAATTTCAGCAATCTTGAAAAGGCTGTCCGGCTGCTCTGCGATCCGGAATATGTCGGCCTGGGGGTGCGCCGGATTACCGTTTCCACCAGCGGTTTTGTGCCCGGCATGCGCCAGTTGGCCGATCTCGGGCGTCAGGTGAATCTGGCTGTTTCGCTCCATGCCCCTGACGATGCCACGCGCGCGGCGCTTATCCCCGATAAGCTGCGTTACCCGATTAAGGAAATCCTTGCCGCCTGCGAATATTACCGTGAGAAAACCGGGCGGATGATTACTTTTGAATATACCCTGATTGACGGCATTAATGACAAATCCGGCGATGCCGAAAAGCTCGCAGTTATTGCTAAACGCATGCATGCCAAAGTCAACCTGATTCCCTATAATCAGACAACCCCGGATTTTCACCGCCCGTCCGATAAAGTGATCCGCAACTTTCAAGCCATTCTTGAACGCTATGACATTCAAGTCACGCTCCGCATGGAAAAGGGATCGAAAGTGAGCGCCGCCTGCGGCCAGCTTCGCGCAAAACACTCATCCGGGGGAAGTAACCGGGTTACTGCTGATCTTTAGTCCGGTAAAGCGTCAGCGGATATTGATGACCTTCTACCGTTTTTTCCAATTGCTCCATCCGGGATTTTATATTGTCAGGCAACTGCATTATCCGGTGTTCGGGAGCTATGATGAATTTGAATTTAAAGCTTTGCTTTTCCACATCATAAAAATCGGGAATTTTTGAACAGCGCACATAATCCCGTCCGATGTAGAATACCGCTTCGTCAACCCATGAACCGTAATAGCCGACGACTGCATTTTCCGGCAGATGGGTTAATGCGGTTTGGCAGAATGGTTTGGTTGTCTTGAACTCACTGGTGACCGGATCAAGCCAGAGATAATACCAGACAAAAAGAATCAGCAAAACTGTAAGTAAAATATTTGTTGCCGGCAGTATTTTGCCCTGTTCACATAATTTCCCCAGCAGATACAGCAACCCCAGCAGCAGTGCCGCGACGGTGATAGTAATAATGAAGTGTTGATTTAACAAATCACTTGTCTGGATAATGGACATTCCGTCCCGGTCGGGGAAATGGGCTATTTTTTGATCTATGCTGAATTGTCCGATTTGGCACAGGACGCCGGTTCGCAATAATCCGGCGGTGATAATTGTAATCCCCAGCAGACTGAACCAGCATATTTTCCAGTACCTGGACAATTTAGGCCGTCTTTCAGATACCAGAATCAGATAACGTCCCAGCAATATCGCCAGCGCCGGATAAAGCGGCAGTATGTAATCTCCCCGCTTGATCGCCGACAAACTGAAAAAAAAGAATACCGTCAGCGTCCATGATAACAGGAACCATGTAGCCGGGCGCAGCGACATGAATTTTCCGCGAAATGAATAAAGACAGAATGGCGTCAGGAATGACCAGGGTAATGCACCTGCGAATAATTTCGGAAAGTAATAAAAAAAGGTTTTGCGTTTTCCTTCACAATAGGTGGTATTGATGCCAAGGAAACGGTCAATATTCTGATTCCATAAAAAATCCCAGGCAAACTCTCCCTTTGTCCGGACGTTTTCATAAACGTACCAGGGCATGTTAATCAGTAATCCGATAAATAATCCGCTGACCGGTTTAAGTTCCCATATAATTCGCCAGTTTCTCTCCTTGACTACCAGGAACAGAACGGTTAGTCCGGCCAATACTGCCGAAACCGGTCCTTTGACCAGTACACTTAACCCCAATACGATGTAAAACAGATACAGACGCCAGTCCGGTTTTCGTTTTTCAAAATATCCTAAATACAGTAAAAGCATTGATAACGTATAAAATGCGCATAGAACAATGTCAATTCTGGCAATTCTGCCGAGATTGACAAAACTAAGCATGGTGGCAAGCATGTATCCGGCCAGCAGTCCGGTGCCGGCACCATAAATTCTGCTGCCAAGCCAGCATGTAAGAATAACCGTGATAATTGCGGAAATCACGGAAGGCAGACGCACACTGAATTCATTAACTCCGAAAACTTTTCCGGAAACAGCATAAAACCAATAGGTCATGATGGGTTTTTCTGTTTCAGGTTCCCCTGCAATTTCAACATTGAGATAATTGCCGGTTTTCAGCATATTACGCGCTACAATCGCGGCACGGCCCTCCTGCGCTGAATATATGCCGGTTCCGCCGATGTTGATGAAGAAAATCACACAGGTATAGGATATGAGCAAAGCCCATTGACGCGCCGTTTTGTCAAAAAAATTCCACTTAAATTCTATCATAATTTCGTTATGCCTGAATCAATAACATAATCAAGTCCAACGCGCGCTGGGTTATTGTAATTATTTATAACATGATTTAAAGCCTGATAATGTAAGCTATCCGAATAAATCTTCAAGGAAAATTTTAAAAAATATCACATCATAAAATAAAAGCAGCCGGCAAGTATATTGATTACAGCATTACGATAACGTCACGTTGTGCTCAACCGGTCTGCAACAGTTCGGAGTCGTGTGTCCCAAATGTGCATGTGATTGTTCAGCATGTACAGACTTTGGCAGGTTTTTCTGGAAAAACTTCCAGCAACAAAGAATCAGAAAATTCTTCGCACTGATTCAGCCTGAAAATCCTGCTCATGCGATTTTTTTCAAGAAAAAAATATTCTTCGCACTTGTTTTTTTTGTTTCAAATATTATAAGTATAGTTATTTATAATATTTA
>CAIJKT010000322.1 GCA_903821255.1 uncultured Lentisphaeria bacterium
AGTTTCACGGCATCATGCAAAATTCAGTATTGAACGCCAGAGCAATATTATAACGGTCGAAGACTTGGGCAGTTCATACGGCACCTTTATTAATGGCAGAAAGATCATTAAAGGGAAATTAACTGACAATAGCTCTATTATATTCGGGCATAGTCCTCCTTATGCTTATAAAGCGGGGAAGTAAATACCAGGCCAGCCAGGTTATGCTGTAAGTTTTAAGGGTGCAGGATTCAGCACAAACGGCAAAAGTATCTTGCAGAAAATAAGTTTTGATATTGAGCCGGGTACTTTTACCGCAGTAATCGGGCAAAGCGGTTGCGGCAAGAGCACTTTGCTTGCCTGTCTGTCTGGCGTTTATAAAACCACTGCCGGCGAGATTATACTTGATGGCGATAAAGCGTTAGAAGACTGCCGGGAGGACTTTCAGCAGAACCTTGGGATTGTTCCGCAGAAAGATTTAGTCTATGAAGAGCTGACGATAGAAGAAAATTTGTGGTATTCTGCAAAAATACGTTTCCCTGATCTGGAGAACGACGAGTGTAATGAACGCATAGAAAATGCTCTGAAAGCAGTAGAGCTTGATGCCCATCGGCATGAATCTGTTAAAGTTCTTTCCGGAGGCCAAAGAAAGCGGGTTAATGTTGCGCTGGAATTGCTTAACCGCCCTCGAATGTTATTGCTTGACGAACCAACTAGCGGTCTTGACCCAGGCATGGAATATGAGTTGACGGATCTGCTGAAGCTTTTATCGCGGAAGGGGGTTACTGTTGTTTGTGTAACTCATTCATTGTCCTTTCTCAACTTTTTTGACAATGTCGTAGTATTACAGCGTTGCCTGAACGAAAAGACTTCATCGCTAGTTTATTACGGTACTCCAGATAACCTGCTGGATAAATTTTCGGCGGCATCTTTCGCAGATTTGTTTGACAGCATGAATGAATCAGAATTATTATCCGAGCCGCAGTACGGGATTGACGAATCGGAATTCCCCGGAACAAATAAAAAACACAAGTTTACGTTTGAATTAAGGCGTCCCAAAATTGATAAATTATATTTTTTCAAACAGATGCACACTATATTTCAACGGACATTATGTTGTTTTACTCGCGATTCCTCTTCTGTTGCACTGACGATCGCGCTGCCGGTTCTTTTTTCCATCGCCATTGTTTTATCGCAGAAAGAACGTGATAGTATTGGCTAGTACTGTTTTTTTCTAAACATTGCCGGATTCTGGCTGGGAATGAGTGCCGGTATCAGAGAGATTGTGAAAGAAGTAAAATTATACACCAGGGACCGCTTGTCCGGAATGTTGCCGCTGGCATACTTAAACGGGAAGTTGGCATTTCTTACGCTTACTGTTTTCATTCAGTCAGCCATGCTACTGATAACAGCATTGATCTCCATGAAATTGATGGCGGTATGGAGTGGTGCCGGCGCACAAATTTTAACCGTCATGTTCGATGTTTCCTGTGGTGCTGCTTTTCTGTCACTATTGCCATTGTTTATCAGTTCTTTAGGCGGAGCTGTAACAGGACTGGGAATATCAGCCTTGGTGCGCAGTGAGAATGCCGCCGTCGCCACGATGCCGCTGATCCTCTTGCCGCAAATCCTTTTCAGTCGCGTTGCGTTTGGGCATGGCAGTGAACTGCTCAGTACGCCGCCATTTGGCTATATTATCAAGTTACCATCAACACTGCTGGACTGGTTATTATTCGTTGTTTCCGGTGTATTTATAAGTCGTCCTGCAACCATAACAATGCAAATGCTTTTTAAGCAAGGCGATTTGCTTGCGAAATCTGTTGAGTGGGGCTATCTGCTGGCACTGCTGGCTATATACTGATTAGTGCTTGAAGTATTATTTATTGAACGTGAAAAACAGTTTCGAGACTGGCGTTAAGAAAGGTAAAATATGACAGATTCAAGTTTGAACAGAAGCGGTAGTAGTTTAGACAATATGCTGATATTGTCTTCCCCTGACATTGATGTTGATCTGGTAATACAAAAAGGCGTCACTATCGGCAGGGCGGAATCCGCGTCCATTACCCTGCCGTCGCCAAGTGTGGCTCCGCGGCAGGCGCATATTACCGGAAACACTGCGACAGGGTATATGTTGAAGGCGGAAAGCGGGCGGATAATTTATAATTCATTAAAAGAACCGGTGACAGAACTCAAACTGGAACATGGCACACACTTCAGTATTGAAAACTACAACTTCAATTGCTTTGAACGGGGCCTTGCTGCCAGCGCAGACGGACTGTGGGAATCATGCTGCCCTTACTGCAATGCCGCGTTAAGCGCTACAATTGATGGCGAACATAAGTGTACAAACTGTGCCCGCCGTGTCTTATATAAAAAGACTGATCAATATACAGGTTTTCTACCCAGCGATATAGGCGACTATCAAATCAGGCGATTTGTGGCAAGGGGCGGTCAGGGAGTGGTATTATACGCCCTCGACCGTCAGGACAGTCCGGTGGCGATTAAAATATTGATCGCTAAAAATGAAGATGCAGCGCTGCGATTTAACAGCGAGCAAAATACATTGAAGGAAATGGTCCACCCTAATCTCTGTAAATTTATCACTTCTGGAACTGAAGGCAGGCTGACCTGGCTGGCAATGAACTGGATAAGCGGGAGTTCGCTGGCTCAGCTCCTTTCCGGCTGTCATAATGGTTTGCCGACAGATCTCGTGAAACTAATCATGCAGCAATTGTTAAATGGAATTGAATATCTGCATGAACGCGGAATCATTCATCGCGACCTGAAGCCAGGTAATATTATGATAGGC
>CAIJKT010000323.1 GCA_903821255.1 uncultured Lentisphaeria bacterium
ACGCAATCTCCAATAATTTTTAGACTTTTTTCGCTGATTTTATCAATTTTATCCGCGCCGGTATGCCAATATGCGTTACCAGTCCCATATTCGAAATCAATTATGTCGACTGCGGGAATGCCCTGCTGCAGAAACGGCTGATGATCATCCAGTATTTCAAAATTCTTCATGTCAAAATACTGTCCGTATCCCATCTTTCCCGCAGCTTTCAGCACATTTTCAACAAGCTTGCGATCTGAGTTAGCCGGCAGAGTAACATTCAGATCGGCATCTCCTATCATATCCAGCACAATCACCGCTTTGCATTTACTGATCAGTCCGTTTTCTTTTAATTTTTCCGCGTAATTTCTGCTGCCCCACAACCCGTCATTTTCTGAATATGCAATCTGACATTCCTCGCCATCAAAAAAGGCGAATTTTAATGTCACAGGCGGTATACAGCCGGAAGCTTTAACGGCACGTATCATTTCCAGAAGAAGGGCGGAACTTGATGCGCTGTCATTCGCCCCCTCAAAGTCAGGGGCAGATGCAATTTTCTTAATATCATAATGACTGCCTATAATGATAAAATCACTGCTTTTACCCTTTATTTCCGCCGTAATATTGGCAAATTCAATCAAACCGCCGGCTGTGTGGCGGGTAAAGCGGTCAATACTTACTGAAGCGCCATACGCTGATGCTTTAGCGGCTATGAAATCCGCCTGTTTCCGGTTCTCCTCTGTTCCGGCATAACGCTTGCCGAAAGCAACAAGTTTGACCGCAAGCAGGTAGGCGTTATTGGAATCAATCTCAGGAATTGACCTGGTGGAATCGGAACAGCCGGAGAGCACCAGAAGCAAAGCCGGAAACAGACGGTTTAACCAAACTAATGGCATTTCTCAGTCTCCGGCTGGGCAAGCAGTATTTTACCGCAACTTTCTGAAATCCGGCAAGCCGCGGACCATCGTATCCGGGAAGAACGGCGCACCGTCAGGTTTGACCAGACGGCAGGTCAGGAATACCAGCAAGTTAGTTTTGACGCTGCTTGTTCCCTGGCTCATGAAAAATCTTCCGATCAGCGGGATATCTCCAAGTACCGGAATTTTATCATTAACCGTGGCAATATTGTCTGCAATAATTCCACCCAGCACTATGGTTTCGCCATCATAGATAGTTACCTTCGTATTAATTGTCCTCTGGGATATCTGAGGCTTTTTAATAACCTGCACCGGCAATATTCCGCCGACCGCGCCGGACAAGGTGTACTCATAAACTGTCCAGCCGGCCAACCCCTGCACAATGGGATTCATATCCATGGTAATAGTCCGGCGTGCCACGTCAACTTCCGGAGTCACGGTGAGGGATATGCCTAGCTCCGTGGCCGAGCCGTAGGATGGAAACGGACTCACATAAGTGTAGCCGGTTCCGGTTGAGTTGCCGTTGGTAGTAGTGCTGGTGGTTGAAGTCAATTGAGATTGAGCATAATCTGATGCAAAATACACTTCTCTTACCATCTTGATTGTCGCCTGCTGGCCATTCAAGGTTGTTATGCGCGGAGATGAAAGGATATCCTGAGTGTTCATTTGATTCAATGCTTTGATTGCGCCGTCAAATGTAAAGTCGCCTGTCTGGCGATGGTAGAGAAATAGCTGGTCGCTCTTATTTGCGTCAAGACTGCGCAGCGTCGGATCGTTCGGGCTTATTTGCAGTTTTCCGTTGGCCGTCGCGGGATTTGTTGCCCCTGAATTGCTGACAATATATTCGAAACCCAGTTCTTTAAATTCATCCTGTTGAATTTCAACAAATTTGGCTTGAATCTGAACCATCGGATCACGGGAATTCAGTTCATTGGAGATTACCTGCTCGATTTTTCGCAGATTTTCCGGCGTATTTGTCGCAATCAGACGGCTGATACGTGTGTCATAAACTACTTTGGCGCCTTCCGGGAATTTTATAGAACGGTCTTCAAAATGACGTTTCAGCAATTCCGGATCCTCGCCGTTGCCGATGGCCGCCAGTGAGGCTTGTTCAACCGGATAAATCTTTGTTTCAAGGTCATCCAGCGGAACATTTTGTGAAGCGATGACCACTGCGTATTTTTCTACGCGGAACTTAAGTTTAGCCGCCTGGCAAAGAAAATGAATTGCCTCGCCTAGTGTTTTATTAGTTAGAATCAAATTGACGACTGCGCTATTAGTCGGCTCTTCGGCCTTCGCAGTCTCAGCGGCAGCGCCTTCAGCGGCAGCGCCTTCCGCGGCGGGTGCGGCGGGTGCGGCGCCGTCGGCAGGGGGTGCGGCGGCGGGTGCGGCGGCGGGACGCGGGGCGGCCGCCGCTTTCTTTTCGTCCCCTTCCGGAGCAAGCCGCAAAAAGATATTTACTCCGACGCCTTCAGGGTCAAGCTGCTTGCTTTGCTCACGCAGATATTTCACTGCCGTGGGAATCGTGACGTCTTCAAAGTCAATGCGCGGAATTTTAATACTTTTTAACTTCTGTTGAATTTTATTTTCCGGCAAATCTTTGGATACCGGTTTATCCAGCATATCTTTATTTTCTATGATATTTTCGGCGGATATGGGCGTTGCCCATTTCCATTCCATTTCAGCAGTTGTTTCGTGAAACATATTAAAGTTTCTCGCAGCGCCAACTTTTTCAATTCTGATATTGGTTGCACGCAAACCTTGAATTGCCTCGTTCTGGTAGGGGTCTGTCAGCAGAATCTGCTCATATTTATTTTTCGCGCCGGAATAATCCTTCGCATCGTAAAGCACTTTGGCCTGTTTGAGCAATACCTGAGTACTGTACTCCTGTTCATCTTTTCCTGGAACAACACTATTTTCACTGCTTTGATTTCTGCGCTCGGTAGTTTTCTGCATGCGCTCGAAACTGGCAATCCTTTCCTCCATTTTCTTTTTGCACGGGGGATAAATCTCTATGGCTTTTTTACACAGTTCAATCGCCTCTTTGTACTCTTTTGCGTGTCCGAGTTTATCCGCCTCCAGAGAAATATCCATCGACCAGTAGAAATAAGCTTTGGAAATCTGTTCCTTGCAACGGTCTATGCGTTTTTTAAAAAAGGCATTCTCATCGTCGCTGATTTGTTTCATCAGTTTAATCGCTTCGAGATATTTATCGACAGCATCTTTGTACTGGTTCTTTACAAAAGCGTCGTTAGCCTCTGTCATGGCTTTGTCGGCCCTGGCTTCAATCTCCTGTTCGGAGATCACCTTTTTGCCGATAGAGTCCTTAATGTTTCTGGTCACTTGTTCTGGATCAGCAGCCACTGCCTGAAATAATACCAGAAGCGATGCCGCCGACACGGCAACACCCATAATTTTTTTCAAAAGTAAAGTCATTACATCCTCCAGGCGATTATAAAATTAATTTATCTGTAAAATTCAGGAATTGACCGTTGTTTATTTCTTCTAACCGGAATACCATCATTATTGATCAACCGGGTGGTGACAAAGATTATTAAATTTCTCTTCTGCGTGGAGGCCAACTGGCTGGAAAACAGCCGTCCGACTAGCGGAATCTCGCCAAGAACGGGCCATTTATCATCACGGTACACGCTAGTGTTGTCAATCATTCCCCCCAGCACAATCGTTTCACCATCATAAATTTTGATATTTGTGGTCAAATCGCGCTTGCCGATTTCCGGCATCCAAACCTGATAAATGTTGTTAAAGATAGGAACAGCTTTGTTGTTGGAGTCAATCGTTCCGGTGGTGACAGTAACATTATCGATAGGGAATTTATCGATAAACGCCAATATCTGAGGCTGCAGATAAAGGGTGATGGTATAATTGTCCGGATTGACAACCGGCTTGATCGTGAACGAAATCCCAATGTCGGTGGCATCGCTGAACGTTGGAACTGGAGCAGTAATGCTGACCGTCGCGCCGGTAGTTGTCACCACCGGGGCGGTCCATGATTTAGGATAAAAATTCTGTGTGATCATTTTGATTGTAGCTTCGCTGCCGCTGGTGGTCAGCAGCCGGGGAGTGGAGAGCGTTTCCGTCCTGGTGTTCTGACTGATTGCATTGACCGTCACAGACAAGTCAAATTGAGCCAGGGTGGGATTGCTGCCTGCAAATTCAGGGAGAAGTTTCAAGTCATTGATGACTTTGTAATTTTGAGGACTGCCGGTAGTATTGGGATTGTCCAGGGCAAAGTGCCTGAGCGGAGTTCCCTGGCTGTTCACCCCGCCTACTTCATTGATCCACCATCCCGGATGATTCTGCAGGGGATTGGTGGCGCTGTAGGGTGCGGCATAAACCCAGTCGAACCCTAATTCCTCCACATCATCCTGAGAGATTTCAACCAGCTTGGCTTCCACCATTACCAGCGGAGTTTTGATCAAGTCCAGTTGACGGATGAGATTATCCATATTCCGCAAATTTTCAAGCGTGTTTTTAACGATCAGCCTTCCTGCGCGGCGGTCATAGGCAATGGAAGAGCCTTCGCCGAACTTTATGCCGCGGTCACCGAAATATTTGTTCAGGGCATCGGAAGTAAGTGACGGGGCGGCTTTGGAATCCTTGGTTTCATCGCCCGCTTCAAATTTAGTCATCTCCGTTTTTTCGCCTAATTTTGCAAGACCTTTTTTCGTCGTATCTTTGGCGGCGGCCGGGTCTTCTTTGATTCCGGTGATATCTGATATCAAATCGCCGCGGATCGGGAAATATTCCGTCTGCATTTCATCAACATTTGACCCGATTACGATCGCACCTTCATCAATTTTGTATTTCAACCCGACCCCCTGAGTGAGATAACGCAATACTTCGCTCATGGGAATCTTGGCAAAACTCATCGTGATTTTCGGCAATGCCGCCGCGGTATCCTTGGTAAATCCGGAAACAATACTGATGCCTTCTTTATCGGGGTCGTAACGCTTGCTGCTGCGGTTGAGATATCTGATTACCGAAAAGATGTCCGCGTCATCGAATTCAACGCTGGGGAATATTATATTCTCCATTTTTTCATAAATGCCGGCGCTGGAATTGGTCTTGACACTTGCGCCTTTCTTGACTTCGCGCTCAAATTGTGTCGGCAAAACCGCTTCGTTCCATTGCCAGGTATTGTACGCAACCATTTCTTCAATATCAGCCTGACGGCGCTTGTCTGCATATTCGTAGAGTCGGTCATAGGTCTTATTAAGCAAGTTAATGGCCTTTAAATTATACGGATCGAGCAGAAAAATCTTTTCCAGTTTGGAACGCACTTCGACATAACGTCTATTCTTGTACAAAACCTCAGCTTCACGGAACAGCAAATCAATATCTCCGCCAGTCTTCGCGTACTCCGGATTGGTCTTTTCGAGAGATGTCTGACTGCGGAAATTTGCCGATTTCTGAAGGCTTTTGCATTGTTCAATAAATTTCACGGTGGAGGCGTTTCTGTTAGGATCTACAAGTGATGCCTCTGAAGCCAGGTTAACGGCATCCTCATAGCGCTTCTCGACGACGGCTTTGCGGGCTTTGTCCATTATGTTGTCAGCCCATCTGTTTCTAAAAGTATTCAAGTAACTGTTTAAACTGATTACTTTCTTTTTAGCCAGATCGCCATTCATTGCTTCAAGTTGAGTCAGTGCTTTCTGGAAATTGCCCATTGCATCGGCAAACTTGCCTTCCGCGGCCAATGATTTGCCCTGAGAAATAAGTTTTTCCGCCTGCTCGAAATCATTCTGGCGCTGTTTCCTGGTTTCAGACAAAGCATTTTCAAACTTCTTCGCATCTTCTTCGAGCTTGTTGTCTTCGTCATCCGCATAGACGCCATAGGCTATAAATATTACACAACAACATGCGAGATATTTAATCCCGCCTGCAACCATCAACACATGTCTGTTCAATTGTTTCATCCTTCTGCACCCCAATTATGAAGATATTATTATTATTTCGGTAACGGAATGTCGCCTATATTGCTTCCTGGCGTCGCCGGCGGCCCGGGCGGAGCTCCGGTCGGGCCGGATGACTCAAAACCGCCTCCTTTTCTATGAGGCTTCGGCATCAACGGCGTTTTGCTTATTACACATGCCTTATTGGTCTTCAAATCCTTCAACTCCACCTTTTCTTTCTCGATATCTATCTTGGTCACTTTATATCTGGTAATTCCGGTTTTTTCCGTGCCCATCGGGAAAATATCGTTCTCGTCAAGGGTAAGCTCTTCATCAATGCCGTCATCCCTGACGATTGCTTTGGGATTCGGAGAATAAACCGGTTCGCCGACCTTCATTTCCAGGGTATATTTGCCGTCAACGGAATTCAGCACTATTCTGGATTCATCTTTTTCGACAATTACACTGCCCTGTTGCAGTTTGGTGAATTTAGGCATGACTTTAACGATTTCATAAGGCTTCTTGTCAAGCGTGACTTTATCATTCAGTACTTTAAAGAGGGTCTTGGCCCCGCCTTCAATCGCCAGTTGAATGTCAAATTCATCCCCCTTGGTGCCGGCGGGAACCACCTTCTTCAAGATCACATCAAGCAGGGTTTTTCTTAATGCCAGCACATGGAGCCGCATATACATCGGAGGATGCATTTTGGGATTGGTAATCGCGGTGGCACCCGTGGCTGAACCGAAGTACTTATATTTAAACACACTGCTGAAACCGTCGCCGGCCAGATCAGACAGTCCGGACTCCGGATCCTTCGGATCCCAGCCCAGCTTTTCTTCAATTATATCCGGAATACCATTGCCGTTTGCATCCCCTTCCTTGGGAGGATTAATCGACGTTATCACCGCTTTGGCCGGCGGAGTTCTTAATTCGCCGTTGCAGACCGGGCATTTATGAGGTTCGTCCTTAAAATCACGCAGAGGCACAATTCTCCCGCAGTGCGGACATCTGGCGCATTCAAACGGGTTTACCAAATCGGTAAACGATTTATCCGCCGGATCTCTTGCCTCGGAAACTTTCCATTGAGTATCTTTCATGAAAATACTTTCGGTGGAGAATGCTTCTTTGGTGAAATCAATTTCTTCATAATCCGCTGCGCGCCTGGGGATATTTAAGTCCGCCTTGGTTACATCATTGGTTGAATCAATAATTTGGATAAGGTAAATTAAAGAAGCAATAAACAGCAGCAGCAGTACTGCCAGTATTATTTTTTCATAATGTCGTTTTAAAAATTGCAAATTCTATTCCTCCAGAATTTATCCCTTTAAATCCAGGGCAGTGTAAACTACATAGTCAAGATCAATTACGGCGCTGCATTGCTTATCGGTACCAATAATAACTTTTCCGTATGTACTGCGCTGGTAATACGGAATATTTTTTTCCGGATCCTCATCGGCTTTATCTTTTTTCTTCTGTTCCTGCAGCCGCTGTTCTTTCTCTTTTTGCTTCTGCGCATCCGGTGGTCCATCCGCCGGTGACTGAGCCGGCTTCAACTCCGGATTTTCATCTAAATTGATTTTCCCTGCATACAGCGTTCTTTCCGCTTCCATAATCAGCCGTTCCGCGTCATCATTAACTTTCGCCAGCGAAATTCCGCGCACAATATAAATTCTCCGTTCGGAATATGCTTTGTATAAAATATCTATCAATTTCCGGATGCTGTTCAGATCGCCCCGTACAATAATCGTAAAGCGGTAAAAAGTATAATTGCCTACAACTCTGCCGGCCAGACTTTCTTTTTCGAATGATTCAAGATAAGTAATTCCGGAACCCGCTATCCGTTTCGCCAGATCGTCAACAGCAGTCCAGCATTTGACAATGAACGGAATGGCCTCTTTATCGGGAAGACTTTTTGAGTCGAAAGAGAAAGAGGAGGCAGTCGGGCCAAATTCTATTTTCTTATCTTTATCGGCAGTGTATAAGTCAAGTAATTTCCATCTTATGCCACGCATGAAAGCATCGCATTTAACTTTTGAACCGCTCAAATTACGTTCCAGTCCCAATCCGGACAGCAGAATTTCGTCAACATTGTTCTCGTCAATAAGCTCTGAAGTGCATTTCTGTGCCTCCACAGTAAAATCCAGAATCGCCTTATCCCACTTCTCCGGGTTGTTGTAACTGTTTTTAAACATCCGGTAAACCTGGTCCCGGGTTACGCCGGATGCTTTGTTGCTCTCCCAGAATGTGGCAAATTTGGCCTGAAACTCTTCGAAATTCGACCCCATGTCTTTGGCAAATTTTGACATCGCGGGATAGAGCGGCATTCCGAAAAGAACGCGGATCTCCTTAAATTTGTTTTTGTATTTCTGCGTATCATTTTTTATGCGGTCAAGATTGCCTTCCACTGGCGCCGGCTTCTGTTTGATCAAATCTTTGATCTGGTTTTTCAGCGTATCTGTTTCCCGGATATAATCCTGCATTGCAGAATGCTCTCTCACGGCCATATAGGCGAGAATCAGCGCCACGATTAACGTGATCCCTGAAACAATTAACAACATCATATTTTTTTTAACAAATTTATTCATAAAGTGCTACCTACTTCTTGATAGGATCCTTGAGTTTTGCCCGCAATTTGAACGAGGTAATGTTGTTTTTACCTTTTTCCGGAGTATAGCCGTCATTTTCAAAGACTATCGAATCATCGCCATCGGCAAATATGCCGGACTTTTTCAGATTTATTCTAAATGCCTCATCCCATAAACTGTTAGGTTTAAAACCGATGGAATGTCCATAGAATTTAATCCAGTTGATTTCAGTAACCCCTGCGGTAGATGTAAATTGCTGAGCAACTGGCACCGGGCCCGGAGCAGGAGCCGCACCGCCTCTGCCGCGGCGTCCGCCCGGCGGAGGTGCAGCCGCGGAACGCGCAAACGGGTCTGCAGACGTTCCTGCCGTCAAAGTTCCTGTGCCTTCAAATAACGTAAGCCAAACCATGTCGGGCAGCATTTTCTGCAGATCATTCATTATGCCCGGCCACTGTTTGCGCTTGCTGATAATATCCATCGCTTCGTCGTATTCACCTTTTGATGAATCAAG
>CAIJKT010000324.1 GCA_903821255.1 uncultured Lentisphaeria bacterium
CATTTCAGGCAGATTCATCCTTCGGGATTCGGTTAAAGATTTGAATGCAGTGTCAATTTTAAATTAACTTTAATATGGAGGTTACAAATGAAAAATTTAAATGTTCTTAAACTCAGAGGGTATCAAATGAAACGACAAAATTTTACACTCATTGAACTCCTGGTCGTGATCGCCATCATCGCCATTTTGGCGGCAATGCTGCTTCCAGCCTTGAATAAAGCCAGAGGCAGAGCTCAGGCTGCCGGATGCATCAATAATCTGAAACAGCTTGGCGTCATTCATAACTTTTACACGGATGAGAATAATGGGTTCTACGCGCCGTCGTGCTTTTACAACGGGGCTTCGCAAATGGGGCAGTGGTACATGATGAGCAAATATGGTTACCTGAAAGACGGCGGCAAAAAAAACCTGTGGTGTCCGGCTATGAAAGGTTACAGTATTCGGGAAACAGGCAGCCCGGATGCAATGAGTTATGCCACCAACAGCCATCTGTTCCCAATGCTGAATGCTAATAACAATTATATTACGGACGCTCTGGTCAACGCTCCCGCCTGGCCGAAAAATTCCAGGATCAAGCAGCTTTCGTCCAGGATGGCGATGATAGACACTTATGTTACCTGGAGTGGCTATCCGCAGGTGAGAAGATGGGACCAGTTGGTCGAAGCACATAATCCATGGGGTATGCTCGACAATATATTCATCCATGAAAAAGGCTTGAACATGCTTTATGCTGACGGGCACGCTGCATGGTACAATACCCGCAATCTAACACAGAACTCGACAATAAATCTCTGGGGCGTAGACCACTGGTAAAGCTTGGCGAATGGCTGGTATTTCAATCTGTGCTCATATAAATTTAGAATATCTGGGATGATTTATGTCTTTAAAAGTGCTTACATGTATTTGTTTAAACTGTACGGCAATCATGATGTCGGCCGCGTCTGTTGAAAATGTTATTTTCCCGGGAGCCGCGGCAAAGCAGTTTCAATTCCGCCCGTCCGACAACGGTACGGATATGAAAGCATTTACGCCGTCACCGGGTGAACGGGAACTTGAGATAAAGTTCATTGACCGCGATAGTCAGGACAATTATTTGCATGTGGACTTGGGGAAATTTGACTTGCAACCGTATTATCCCGGCGGTTATGTCGAAATCGAAGCGGAAATTGACCAGCCAATATTGCGGCTGGCGGTATCGCTCAGCGATCCTGTAAAATTTTGGCCGCAGCGGCTGATGCTGGAACCGGAAGCTCCGATGAAAGCCGGCCGCAATATTTATCGTTTTTATCCGGATACCGTCACTGCCGACCGTATCAAATCCGGAAATGACCATTTGTACCTGTTCCTGCACGATTTCTCCGGCAAAAGCCGGGGACAGTGTACGATTAAAATCACCCGTATCGCGCTGATGCCGCAAACTGCGGACTGGAAACAGGACAAGAACGCAGCTTATTCCTGGCAGTATAACTGGCGCAAATTCCAGGATATCGGACAATATTACCGCGGGAAATATGACCGGCTGGTTCCCTGGAGCGAACTTGCGGACAACCCGTTTCTCCGCCGCACTTCGCTGAATGGTGAATGGCAGAAAAAATATTACGGCGAAAAAACGTGGAAATATGATTTCTTGAAAGATTTCAGTTTCGCCGCGCCTGGCGGCAGCTTGGAAGGTTCAAGCACAGTTACTGTACCGGAGCCGCCGGTTGAAGATCAGACGGGTGGACATTACTGGTACAAACGCGAATTTACTTTTGACAAAAGCGCTGATGCAAGTATCTATCTCCGGATTGAAGATTTGGCGGATTCCGCCGAAATTTATATTAACGGCCGGTGGATCGGTACCCAGTCCTCGGTGCGGAAGCGGCATGAATGGATTATCATTGACGGCAGCCGTCACACCGTCACCAGCGGGAAACCGGTAAAGGAAGCGGTTAAATGGAAGCATTTTGAGCGCTGCGGCATCAAATGTCCATTTAATCCGGCCGATATGCCGGATGATGACGCGATGATGCTGCCGATCTATACCGGCCAGTATGAATGGCCGTATGTGTTTGACATTACTAATGCTGTCGTCAGTGGTAAAAACACTATTGCGGTGCGACTGTACGGAAATCCGGTCAAAGGGTGGTGGATTTTAAAGCACAGCAATGATCGCGCCGCCATGAATATTTTTGGTATTCTGGGGCGGGTCGAACTGCTGATTGATGACCATGCGGTTATTGCTGCCGTCAGCCGTAACTCCGGAGGTCAGACCGGAAGTGACGGGATCGCAACGCACAGTATAGAATGCAAACTAGATCCGCGTCTTGCTTCAGGCGCTGCCCGTGCGGTCATTGCCGGTAATGATGCGATTGCCGAAATGAAGCGCGACGGACAGAATATGTTTACTGCTGAGCTCAAGCTGCCTGCAATGTTTACGGAATATAATTTCAGTATTACGGTATTTGACCGTGATAATCGCGCCATTGACCGCCGCAATCTGGTTTTCAATGGTACAGTGATTGAAATACGCGCCGACCGGATATTCGTCAACGGCGACCGCTACATCATCCGCGGTATCAACGCTTCGCTCGGCGTCGAATTTGATCATGACCGTGCGGTGACACGGCGCGAATGGTTGAGGCAGCTTCGCTTTTACCAGCAGCTTGGATTCAATTCGTTGCGGCTGGAGGGATGCACCCCGCAGCATCTGCAAGATGCATTTGATGCAGGGATGATGGTAATGCCGGTATATGC
>CAIJKT010000325.1 GCA_903821255.1 uncultured Lentisphaeria bacterium
CGACTGTTTGCGGTGATGATGATGTTAAAGTTACCGCGTATCTGGAATGACTGGTTGCCGCCCTTCACTTCACCTTCGATCAGGTCGTTACCGGTGAGTTTCTTGATAAAATGTGCCGGGCTGGAATCCAGAAAGTCGCCAGCGACGTCCTTGCCGGTGAGCAAGGTCTTACAAATCAGCCGGACCAGTTCAAAGCGTTGTGCCAGATGCTGGACACGCAATTCGCTGACGTTGTGCAAGCCGATGATCTTTTCAAAAATCTCGACCAGCGTTGATTTTCCGCCGCCAGGAGTACCGCGAATTGTTAGTAACATCTGCGTAAAGTTTATTCCTAATAAACACTGTCCGAAATACATCTGAATCAAATTGATATCCTCATCAGGCAATGCCGATTTCAATAGCTCTGCAATAAATCGCGGACACAGCGCACCCGGTATCCATGCGACTTCAGACCGGTTGCGGCTGTAGTAACTGTGGTCGAACGGTTTTAATTCATAACTCTTGGCAATCGGGTCGATTTCTATAATTCCGTTTGCAACGTGAATAAAAGCGCGTGATTTGACGAACGCATCCTCTCTTTCCGATATGCCTTTCAACATTTCAACCATACTCTGTAGAAAACTGCTAGTGCGCTTGTATAACAAATCCGGCATTTGCTCCATAATAATCTGCTGAAAAAGTTGGCCCAGGCGATGTGCAATCGTCGTATCCGATACATATTTCCAAAGACCAGTGTTGAAATCATAAACGTAAAATTTCTTCGTCAACAAATCATAAATTATAAGGTGATCTTGAAAGAAACGTCCGGGAAAGTACATCTGATTAATCTCATACTTGTCGATGTTTGGAGTACTTACATCAAGAAATGGTGGTCCGTAAGTTTGTGCGACAAGATCAAAAGCGCTATCAATAACTGTTGATTGCGTTATGTCTTCCAGTTTTATCGCCAGTGTTTCTGCCGTATTAATCATAAAACACCGCCTTCCGGGCAAAGCCATAAAAGCCGCTGCCACTGATTCTTTTCCGGACGAAACATTCCTGGTAAACGTGAAAGCCTGGACTCATTTTTGCAGGCAGTGTCAACGCCGAGGCTGCCCAGCATCGGGAATAGTCCTTGTTCAACTACGTTCCCCCAGTCTTTCGCATTCTGGGCCCCATCCACTCTAAGCCAGGCGTGAACGGACTTCCCCCCCGAATGGATTAAAGCGCAGACAGGGAGGCCCAAACCACGCCAGAAGCTAAGCTGTTTGTCTTCTGGAAGACCATCGAATTCCCCCACGGCAAATCGGAAGTCCTTGATGCACTCATCACCGCGGAAAGTGTCCTTTCCGGTCTTGGTCTTTTTCTGCAAGCCTGATAATGGATTGGCCATGATTAACGGAAATTCTTCCGCCAAGGAATCATACCATGGTTTACGCATTGCTTCCGGCATGCGCATCACCATTTCTAACCGCTCTTGAAAAAACTTAATCCACTCGGCTGCTGTGCGGATAGAATCTCCGACAATGCCAGGGTCGGTACGCCGTCCGATAAAGATCAGAAAATCTGGTGGGTAAAGGTTCTTGAGCAGAGGAATCATGTCCGGCGTGGTGTCACTAAGCGGAACGGGTGAGTGCCGGTACAGCTCATCGAGATCCACATGACCTCCACGGTCGATAATGCTTTGCTGGACGGCATGCTTGATTTGCGGGCTTTTAAGTTTCCGGACAATAGGCGCAACCTGACTCGGAGCGTGCGGACGTTTCGGCGATGATTCTCCCAGGGCTTTGTCTACTGCCTGCATTATTTCATCGTCAGACACAATCCGTGTACCCTGTGGTATTGCCGTACGGATATCATCGAATATTTGCTGCCTGTCATGTCCGGCGTTACGGGCTAGATTTGCAACACCAAGCAGTGCCGGGTGACAGCCTCTTCCTGTAGCTGGAATGTTGCGAAGAGCAGTCTGGTATTTCTTTTCAAACCTTTCAGCATTTTTGCCAGCATTCCGACTAGAAGTGCATTGCTTGTTTTCTTGTCCGGCAGGGGATATATTCTTTGCAGTTCCGTGTTCCAGATCAGGCCGGTGTTCGAGACCGGTCTGATCGCATTTTTCGTTACTCATGGCCGTTCCTTTCTGCCACGAATTCAGACAGTTCTTCAGGTTTAAAGAGTCTGCGTTTTCCCAGCCGATGGACTTTCAATCCGTTTCTAGTCAATTGCCAAAGATACGTGCGTCCGACTCCCCCGAGGTAGGCGCATGCTTGCTTAGTCCCAAGAAAGCCGGACACATTTTTTACGTTTTCTACTTCTGTTCCTTTCAACGCAGCGAAAGCCGCCAGCAGACGAGCCGGTTCGGTTTCATGCAGCGTTGCCTCTAATAATTTCTTCCGCGTAATTTCCATGATTCATCTCCGATGTTATTCATGTTAGTCCAGGACGGTTTCCTGGGCATATTAGAACTTTAATTCCGGGGATAAATTGTTGCCATTGAACTTGAATAAACCTAATTATGTCAGTTAAAAACCTAATTAGGAAGCATATTAATGAATGGAACTGGCGAAAACCGTGTGATGCG
>CAIJKT010000326.1 GCA_903821255.1 uncultured Lentisphaeria bacterium
CTGCCACTGATATCGCTAGAAGTTTTATATTCATTCCGCTTCCTATACTTTTATTGTTTATTGCGCTAATTAAATAAATACTGGTCATTTGGGATAACCGGCAGAAATTTCACCTTCCGCCGTTTTTCATTGTCCGGACCATGGGTAAAATACGTCGCCGGTGGAGCTGTTAACCCAAGGGAGGTCGGAGTATTTCAAGTTGCTGACGTGTCCGTCAACGAAAAGAGCATTGGTGCTCTGATTATGCCGTCTGGATGGTTCTGCCGCCGCCCCTTGTGCATTGCCTACAAGGTAGCTGCCAACTTGGCAGTCAGAAACATATAAAAGTCGCGATGGACATTTAGGCGAATCTATTTTGAAAAGCCCCCTGGCGGAATCCTTATTCCATTTTCCAGCGGCTCTCATTAAGCGCTGGTTTATTCCAAAGTTGACCGAAGGTGTGCTAACTGTTATTGGATTTTTCTCGGTCGGACAGGCGAAAAGTCCGTACGGCATGGCACCGGCCGTATATTTCCAATCAAGGTAGCCGAGAGTCCAAGGCATTAACGCCGGTGATTTTTTCGCGAGTATAAGCGGCCATGTTGCTTTGGCGGCAAATCCGAAATAGTTATATCCATCACCCAGTCCCCAATTGTTGTTGTCATTGGCGTAGAACAGCAGGCCAAGGCCTATCTGTTTAAGATTGTTTTGGCATTTTGCGCTGTTGGCCATTTCGCGGGCTTTATTCAGCGCCGGCAGTAACATTGAGGCCAAAATTGCGATGATCGCGATCACCACCAGGAGTTCAATTAATGTGAAATTTCTGTTGCCAGTCCTCAGAACTGTGTGCTTTAATTTCCCCTGGCTAAAAGACTTGTGTTCAATACTTTTTCTCATGATTCGCCTCCGATTTAATATTTCATGGTTATTGGTTCATGTTCTTTAAACTTAATTTTTACACGTCTGCCGAGCCGCAGTCTGATGTTTGTCCATGATTCGCCGCCGACCACCGAGAGACGTCGTCTCACTCAAGCTCCATTTAGCGCCTGGCTACAGAATTGCGCTCCACCAGCTCCGGTTTTAGCTTGATTTCCTTTTCGTCTATTTCATCAGTCAACATCTGCACCGCCAGTTTTGCCATTGTCGTTTCATTTATTGAGACAGTAGTAATGGGGGGAGCAAATTTCTCTCCCCATGGGGTATTGAAAAATCCAACCATGGAAATATCTTCAGGTATACTAAATCCAATTTTTGTTAATGCGGGGGAAATATGGTGAAAAATCGCTGAATCAGATATCGCACCTGCGCCGGTAGGTCGCTGTTTCCAGTTCATAAAGCCGGCGCATACATTGTCCAGTGTCTCGCCGGCCATCAATCTTTCGGGAATCTGATTATTGAATTCGACTTTCTCCGCGGAGCAAACCTCTTTGATTCCAGATAATATCTGTTGTTGCACAGAACCGGTATAACCTACGTTTGTGCTTTCTTTATTAAGGAAAAAAGTGATTCTTTGGTGTCCCATTTCAATAAGATGTCTGGCCATGATACGCCCGCCTTCCTCGTAGTCCGTCAGGACGTACTTCGCGCCGGCGATCCTTTTTAATGCCTGGTAACGATTGATGAACACGATATTTTTGCAGCGGCCGATATTGCGTTCGAGTAATGTAAAAGGAACTGACTCATCACCGTCAATAATAAGTCCTGAAGGCTCGTCCATCAGGATGCTTTCGATAAGGGTATACAGGCGCCTGGAGCTGGTAGCGGAGATAGCGTTGGAGAAAATTGTGTTGTTAATCAGTACCGGATACAGACCGCGCTTTATCAGCGACTCTACAATTACTTCTGCAATGTTCCCGTACACATCACCCTGGCTCAACATCAATAATCCTACCGCGTTACGAGTCGTTCTTGCGGTTATATTCTGTTTTATTACGATTGAGCCGCGTCCGGGGGAACGTGATATCAGTCCTTCCGCAACCAGTCCCGCCATGCCGTTGGCAACAGTTTTCTTGTTGACCTTGTAGAGATTGGCCAGTTCCGTATCGGGCATCAGCCGGCTGCCGACAGCAAGCTTTCCAGACACTATGCTCTCTCTGATTTTATCAGCAATCAGCATATGTTTCGGAGCGAACCCTAAATCATTCATTGCTTATCCCTTTATTATAAGGTGACCAGTGCAACCATCTAATATCCTAAGTATAACCTAATATTGGATATCTGTCAATAGAATAAAGCAGTAAACGTTTGTCAAGAAGGGTAAAATATTGCTCTATCGCATAGATATCTGGAGAGAATTTTATTTAAAGCGTCCCTGGCTGGGGGAATGTCCGTAATGGCGTTTGTAGACTTTGGAGAAATAGTTGCTGTCTTCAAAACCGGTCATATAGGCGACATCCGCCACGATGTGACGTCCTTCGTGCAGCAGCTCCCGCGCTTTGCGCATCCGCACATCGTTCAGGTATTCAAACAGCGAAAAATAGATTTCGCGACTGAAAATCCGGGAAAGGTAGAACGGGCTGACTTTTAA
>CAIJKT010000327.1 GCA_903821255.1 uncultured Lentisphaeria bacterium
AATTTTACTGATGTTTTCCACAATAGAGGTCTTTTTGCAAAGCAATTACATGGGAAAGTAGATGTAACTACCGATGAAATTAAAAATTATAGTGTACAAAAAGGTGATATATTTTTTATGCTTGAATGTCATTTTTTTGCTAAATATAATTTTAATCGGCCTTGATGCTGAACGTTTTTCTATTTATTGCGGTAGGACAGGGGGCAGTTGGAAGTTACCTCTTTGAATGCTCTGGAAAAATTCTGGACATTGCTGAAGCCCAGCTTGTCGGCCACTTCCGAGACATTGAGCCCGGAATACGCCAGCATTTCGCCTGCTCGCCACATCCGGAGTTCACGGTGCATTGTGCGCGGACTGATGCCGTAGGCAGTTTTGAACATTTTTCTGAAATAGGAGGAACTCATGTTAAAGTTGGCGGCCATGACATCAACATTGAGTTCCCTATCCAGATGTTTCTGCAAATATGCCACTGCCTGCTGCATGGTAACAGTATGCGGATTACTCTGCTCAGAGTGTTCAGCAGTTATTATCAGTATTTCTTCCAGCATTTGCAGAAATAATCCGGACTGGGCCAAGCGCTGCCATGGAAAATTTTTATGGATATGGCAGATTTTGCGGAACAGCGATTTTATGTTAAGGTTAGCGCCAGTGAAGATTTTACCCTGCAATTGCGCGATAATTCGGTCATTTACAGGCGGGTGCATTCTGGCTGCGTATCCTTGCAAATCCATCATTCCGCCGGGGACAACCGCATTCCAGTGACTGCGATCCGGATCATAAAGCAGATCGAAGTGAAGATAAATACAGTGCATTTCTTCAGAAGTACCGCGCATCCAGTGAGGCGTATCCGGCGGAATCCAGATCAGGTCGTCCTCGGCAACTTCGAATTCCTGCCGGTTCACAGAAAATACGCCATATCCGCTGCCGATGTAAACCGCCAGATAGTCCAGCAGTTTTCTTTCGGCCATATACCATTTTAATCTGATATCATCGCCGCTCTGCCGGATATAAGGTGAAAAATTCACCAGCCGCCAGGCCGTTTCCAGCGGCGGCGGCCGGACTTCAATTTCTTTGAGCGTAATATTGTTCATTTTATCCTTTATGATCGTTTAAGATAAAAAATAGCTGTATGTGATAAATAATCAAGTTCATTGATGATTGAGTTTTAAATAAAAAAGATTATAATTGATAATAAGCAATTTATCAATAAAGGATTAATAATATGAGAAAACCGGATTTTGACAACATTCTGAAAGTGTTGAACTGTGAAAAACCTGACCGCCCGACTCTGTTTGAATTTTTTATGAACGGTCCGCTGTATGAGCGACTCGGCGGAGTAATCAGTAACCGATATATGGAAGCATTTCGCCGTGCCGGATACGATTATTGCACTTTTCTTGTCGGATTTGGGTTTCCGCGCGGAGAAAGAAGCCATGATAAGAGCATCTCCTTGAATGAAGGGGCGTTGATTACCGACCGTGAGAGCTTCAATAAATATGTCTGGCCGGTGGTCGAGGACTCAGACTATGATGTCCTGTCCCGCGTCGCACCGGAAATCCCCCGGGGCATGAAATTGATTGTTCCCGGTCCCGGCGGTGTGCTGGAGAATATCATTGCGATTGTCGGTTATGACAATCTTTGCATGATGCTGTACGATGACCCGGAACTTGTGCAGGAAGTAACGGACAATGTCGGGTCAAGACTTGTGCGACATTATGAAATAGTCGGCAAATATGACACCGTCGGGGCAATGATTTCCAATGATGACTGGGGATTCCGCAGTCAGCCGATGCTGAGCCCGGATGATATGAAAAAATACATCATCCCCTGGCATGTCAAAATAACTGAAGCCATTCACAGCCACGGCAAACCGGCGATTCTGCATTCCTGCGGCAACCAGGAAAGCCTGATGGATAGCATTATTGATGTCTGCAAGTATGACGGCAAGCATTCATATGAGGACACTATCGAGCCGGTGGAAGATGCATACGAACACTTGAACGGCCGGATTGCGGTATTGGGCGGGATAGATCTGGATTTCGTCTGCCGCAAGACTCCGGAAGAGGTGTATCAGCGCTCTAAAGCAATGCTTGAACGGACCGCAAAACGCGGCGGCTATGCGCTGGGTTCCGGTAACAGCATTCCGGAATATGTGCCGCAGGAAAACTATTTTGCAATGATTTCAGCCGCCGTCGGTAAAATAGATTTATCCTAATTCCGCAGCGAAAGGAATTGATGGAATGGCGCCTGGCCGTGTCACGGTGATTGCGGCGGCGCGACAGGCGTTTTTCAAACTCTGCCCGGCGCTCAGTCCGGCAGTTCTCCCGGCAATCAAATAACCGATGAAAGTATCACCGGCGGCAGTAGTGTCAACCGCCTTAACCTTTTCCGCAGGTACAAACAGCGATTCGCCGAGGTAAGAATATAGCGCACCTTTAGCACCCAGAGTAAGTACGATTTCAGTTTCCGGCAGGATTTTTGACAGTTTGAGGATTATTTTTTGCGGATCTGATTCACCGCTGAGCCCTTCCGCCTCAATCTCATTTAATATGATGATATCCAGCATTTTCAGCGGATAGTTTTTGATCTCAGGATTAAACGGAGCTGGATTAAAGCAGATTTTCAGCCCGGATTTTTTAGCTTTTTCAATCAGATAGGGAACATGGCTGATTTCATTTTGCAAAATCAGCATAGTATCATTTCCGAATTTAGCTAATACAGTGTCAATATCCGCTTTGCCGATGGCTTGATTAGTTCCAGGGAAAAGCACAATGGCATTTTCAGCCCCGCCTGTTTCCACCTGAATAATCGCCCGTCCGGTATGGATTTCCTGGTCTACCGCGACGTTTGCTACATCAATCCCCTCCGCGGCAAGAACATCCCTTAAAGCAATACCGTCACGTCCGATTTTGCCGGCATGGAATACTGCGGCTCCGGCTCTGGCGGCGGCGACTGCCTGATTGGCGCCTTTGCCGCCCGGGAATTCAGAATATTCGCAACTGGCGATGGTTTCACCGGGACGCACGATGTGAGGAACCTTGTAAACACAGTCAATATTCATTGAACCGTAACACAGAATATTCATTTCTTTTCCTGTAATTTTATGGTATTGATAAAATCGGTCAGAGCATTCTGCCATGAGGGGCGTTTGAAGTTCAGAATCAGGTCTATTTTTGCACAATTAAATTTAGAGTTTTTGGGCCTGACCGCAGGCGTTGGAAACGCACTGCTCAAACAGGGACGCACGCTGGTTTTAAGCCCTGCCTGGCGGACAATGAACTCCGCCACCTCATAACGGGACGTAAAACCGTCTGCGGCGAAATGATATAAGCCTTCCTGTTTGTTATCGAGGAAACAAAGGATTGCGCGAACAACGTCTGCTGTAGCGGTTGGTGCGCCGGTCTGGTCGGAAATAACCTGAAGCGATTCCCTTTCCGCTGCCAGCGCCAATATTTTGGAGATGAAATTGTTGCCGTGTCGTCCATAAGTCCACTCAACCCTGATTACGGCATGACGGCAGCCGGACGCCGCGAGCAGTTGTTCACCATGCAGTTTTGATCTGCCATAAACGCTCAGCGGGTTAGGCAAGTCAGTCTCGCTCTGAGGCGCGTCGGTGAGGTCGCCGAAAACAAAGTCTGTGCTGATGTGAATGATATATTTGCCGGTTGCCGCGGCAATTCGGCCAAGTTCTCCGGCTGCCAGCGCATTGACTGCTTCACATAAATCAGGTTCACTTTCGGCTTTATCGACGGCGGTATATGCCGCACAGTTCACCACACAGTCGCAGGATTCTACTGCTTTTTCAAGCTGCCGGCTATTGGTGATTTGAAAGTCCGGCAGATCGTAAATATGAACAGTCCAGCCGGAAGCCTCAGCGCCAATTCTCAAATCGCTCCCCAGCATGCCATTTCCGCCAAGTATTGCCAGCTTTTTCATGTTGCCGAATCCTCAGTTAAATGGTTCCAGCTCTTTTAACGGCAGATTTTTCAAGTCTTTGGCGGAGAGTATCGGCTCGGTCGCCGGCCACTGGATATTGATATCCGGATCGTTCCAGATAATGCCGCGTTCATCCTGCGGCGACCAGTACTCGCTGCATTTATAGACGAATTCGGCTTCGTCGCTGAGTACGCAAAAACCATGGGCAAACCCTTTAGGAATATAGATCTGCAACTTGTTCTCAGCGGAAAGAATAAATCCCTCCCATTGTCCATATGTCGGTGAATTTCTGCGGATATCGACAACGACGTCAAAAACTTCGCCGGCAATTACCCGGACGATTTTATCCTGTCCCGGATTGATCTGGTAATGCAGGCCGCGCAATGTATTCCTGACCGATTTGGAGTGATTGTCCTGGACAAAATCATGATCCATCCCGCATTCGCTGTATTTGCGGCGGTTATAGCTTTCCAGAAAGAAGCCGCGGTTATCCTGAAAAACCCGGGGGGTGATGATTTTTACTCCCGCAAGCTTGGATTCTGTAACTTTCATTGCCTGTCTGATCTCCATTATAAAAGCAAAAAAGATTAATTATCAACTTCCGGAGTTTGTTCGGAAACAACTTTCGCCCTGGCGGCCTTTTTTGAGGACATTCTTTCATTCCAGTAGGCAATGATACCCGGCAGGATGGAGATAAAGATAATCGCCATAATTACCAGGGTGAAATTCTTCTTGACAATTGGAATGTTGCCGAAAAAATAACCGGCAAATACCAGCAGCATTACCCACAGCACGCCGCCGACAATGTTATACACGATGAATCTGGCGTAAGACATGCTGCCCATGCCGGCGACGAACGGGGCGAATGTCCGGATGATCGGCAGAAACCTGGCGATAATGATCGTCTTGCCGCCGTGACGTTCATAAAACTCATGTGTCTTGATCAGATGCTTTTTATTCAGGAAGCGGACATCATCCCGGTGGAAAACTTTCGGCCCGATATATTTGCCGATATGGTAATTGACCGTGTCGCCGAGTATCGCGGCGATGACCAGAACGGTGAAAATAGCCATAATATTGAGTCCGCCGCCCGCTGATAACGCTCCGATTGCGAAAAGCAAAGAGTCCCCGGGCAGAAATGGCGTAACCACCAGTCCCGTCTCACAGAAAATGATCATAAAGAGAATTAAATAAGTCCAGATGCCGAAGTCATTCGCCAGCGCGACCAGATGTTTGTCGAGATGAAGGACCATTTCTATCAATTGCTTAATCAAATCCATTATTTACCCTTTTAATTTTATTGTTCTGTTGCCAGATATAAATCGTTACTTTTTCAGTTTTTGAGCAGCCGGAAAAAACATTTGGAAAGCTTTCACCCGCTCCCACCACAAGGTGGCCAATGCAGCCAGTCCGATTGCGGCGGCAACTTCATTAAAACTCAACGGCATTGTTTTTGCGACAGCATTACCGGCCGGCAGATAACCAATCAGCGCCAACGCCGCAAAAATCGCGGCATTCACTAATATAATCACTTTATCCCGCCATTTCAACAGCATAGCCATGGCAAATTGTTTATTGGACTGATTTATATATACCAGGAAAAGGTTCGAGAATACGAGTACAACCATCGCGAAAGTCCGGGCGAGTTCGACCGGTGCGCCATTTTCATACAGATATGAATATGAGCCCAGCGCGGCGGCGAAGATTGACAGGCCCTGCAGCAATGCCTTTACCATCATTGTCATGTTTACCAGCGATTCTTTCGATGGACGGGGAGGACGGTCCATGATATCATCCTCCGCCGGCTGCCGCTCGAAAATAATCGAACAAGTGGGGTCGATGATCAGTTCAAGCAGCACGACGTGAATCGGCAGCAGCAGCAGCGGCAAATGTATGATCGGCGTCATCAATGCAATCAGGGCGATCGGGATATGAATTACAAAGACATAGCAGACCGCTTTCTTGATATTGTCGTAAATCCGGCGTCCGTCCTTTACAGTCTCGACGATGGTCGTGAAATTATCATCCAGCAGGATCATATCCGCGGCTTCCCTGGCGACGCCGGTGCCGCGCTTGCCCATGGCAATGCCGATGTCTGCGTCTTTCAAGGCGGGGGCGTCGTTGACGCCGTCCCCGGTCATGGCCACGATCTCGCCGATTTCTTTGAACGCCCTTACTATCCGCATCTTGTGTTTGGGAATCACGCGGGCAAAGATATTCACCGTTTTGATTTTCGCCTTGAGTTCCTCATCCGACATCCCGTCAATCTCTTTGCCGGTAATGACTTCGTCACTATGCGGAATGCCTATTTTGCCGGCAATGGATTTGGCCGTAATGCCGTTGTCGCCGGTGATCATCACCACGCGGACGCCCGCCTGATTGCAGACTTTGACCGCTCCGGGAACCGCTTCGCGCGGCGGGTCTTCAAGTCCCAGCAGGCCGAGCAGTTCAAGCTCATTGCTGCTCAAATCATCAGGAACAGACGGCATGTCCGTTCTTCTCGCCACTGCGATCACGCGATAACCTTTGGACGCCAGCGCAATCTGCGCCGACTCCAGTTTAGCACTGTCTTCCGGGCTCAAATGGCAAAGCGGCAGAATGCTTTCCGGCGACCCTTTTGCCGCCAGGGCGGGAGCCCCGTTGATTTCCCAGACATGGCCCATCATTTTGGTTGCGCTGTCAAAAGAATACTCCAGCAGCAGCTTGTTGCTGAACAGTTCCTGCTTATTAATGCCGTCAGATACGGCTTTCGCCAGTATCGCCTGTTCCATCGGGTCATAGGGCTCGGTCTCGCAGCCCAGCGCAGCCCAGTACAACAGATCACCTGCAGCAATATCTTTATACGGGGATAGTTCCTGCAGCGTCATTTTGTTTTTAGTAAGAGTTCCGGTCTTGTCCACGCACAGCACTGACACGGAACCAAGAGTCTCTACCGAAGGCATCCGCCTGATGAGAGACTTTTTCTGGGCCAGACGCCAGGCCCCCATGGCGAGAAATACTGTCAGGATTACTGGAAACTCTTCCGGAATCATGGCCATGGCCAGTGTGATCCCGGAAAGAATACTGCCGATTATACTGTCGGTGTGAACGTAAGTGGCTAGCGCGACCAGGATGAACAGTATCAGTCCTATGAGAGAACAGACTTTGATCAGATAGCGGGTTTGCTTCTCCAGCGGGGTCGGCTGCTGCGGAGCGGAAAGAATATCCAGCCCGATTTTGCCATATTCGGTTTTCAGGCCGATTGCCATGACTTTGACAATTGCCGTACCCTGGGTTACAGCGGTCCCGGCATAACAATAATCGCGACGCCAGTGAGCTTCCTGATCATCCGGGCTGAGGCTGAGCTTCTTCCAGACAACGTCAGATTCGCCGGTGAGGGTTGATTCGTCCACGCCAAGGTCAAACATCTCGATAATCTGACCATCGGCGGAAATCTTTTCCCCTTCCTCCAGCAGCATCAGGTCGCCGACAGTCAGTTCTTTGCTGTCCAGCTTCTCGATGACACCGTTCCTGATGACCCTGACTTTGGGCGAAGATAAGTCTTTCAGCGCCTGCAGCGTCCGATCGGTCCGCCATTCCTGGAAAACATTGATCCCGACCATGAACGCAACAAAACCGATCATGATAGAGCCGTCTTTGGGTTCGCCCAGAATGAAATAAAGCAGCGCCGTACCGAAGAGCAGCAGGAACATCGGTTCTTTAATAATCTCAAGCAATTTCCGGAAGAAAGTATCCTTCTGCTCAGGAACCAGCTCATTTTTACCGTGTTCCTGCTGGAGTTTGATTACTTCCTTAGCGGACAAGCCCGAATAATCATTTGCAAAACCGTTAATTCTAGCCATCAATTCCTTTCCGGTACCGGGCATAAAAAATACCTGTAGTACCATAATTTGTTAAAATCATAGTCCCACAGGTATTTCTTCCTGCTGCCGGAAAACCGGCCCAGCCCCACACATCAAACCGGATGTATCGCCTGCTCTATATAGTTTTTATAAGTATCACAATTTTCTGTTTAAC
>CAIJKT010000328.1 GCA_903821255.1 uncultured Lentisphaeria bacterium
CCGGAATCGGAGATGCACACCGTCCTGGCAATATCAGCTACCGAGATATCGGCGGTGTGATTTTTCCGGATGAATTCCACCGCCTTTGCCACAATCGGGTTTCCGGTGGCCAGAACATCGGTGCTTTTGCGGACGATCGGCAGCGGCACCGGCGGCACCAGCACCGGAGTGCCGGGAAACGGTTCGCCCGCCATCAGCCGGTCAAGCAGCGCGGCCCCTTCATAACCGACCTTCCGGGGCCGGCTGTCGATACTTGAGAGCTGTATGCTGGAACTGTTGCAGATCAGGGTTTCGTTATCCACCCCCATGATCGCGATTTCCTCCGGAACCCGGAACCCGCCTGTCAATGCCGCTTCGAGCAGTTCGCGCGCCCAGGAATCGTTTTCGCAGAAGACCGCGCAGGGTAACGGGAGTTTCTTCAGTTGGGCCACTAGCCTGTAACTGATTTCATCCCACGGAAGATTGTGCATCTTCTTAGGAGAAATAATGGTTTGTGTCTGACGATGGTTTCTCGCCAGTTCAGCAGCAAAGGCATCATAACGGCCGAGATGCCCTCCATACCAGCAGCAGTGGACATCGCCCAGCGTCAGGAAGTACCGGGCGGCGATCCGGCCGATCTCCTCGTTATCATCGCTGACCAGGGCATAAGGGAAATCACACCGCGGACTCATCGGCGGATTGAAGGACACGATCGGGATATCGGCATGGGCATGAAGAAATTTCATCAGTTGAGGAGAACCCGTAAGATGCGTCAGGATACCGTCGCCGGACCAGCGGCGCGGCAGCTCGAAGCGGGTGGAGATGATTCCCAGATGCCAGTCATGTTCGCCGGCATAATCGGACACCCCGCGCAGCAGATGGTACATCGATGAAATGTAAAATTCGAAAATCGGCAGAACGTTTTTCATGCTCTATCCCCGCTGACTTATCGCAAAACAACAAAGTATTCCCGTTCTCAATACACTATTTCCCGATTACAATATTGTCAAGCGGTTTTTCTCACAGTATAATATATACATAAAAGATATTATTGCTAAACATTAACTCCATGGAGGATTAAACATGCAAAAAAAGAATTTCACGCTTATCGAACTGCTCGTGGTGATAGCTATTATCGCAATTTTGGCCTCAATGCTGCTGCCGGCCCTGAACAAGGCCCGTGACAAAGCAAGAACGCTCCAATGTCTATCCAATATGAAACAGATGGCAACGGCGGGCCTGGGCTATGCCAACGCTTATGACGACACATGGGTGGCATTCTCAAACAGCGGCATCCGCTGGCACAAAAATATAGATTTTGTCAAAATGATTGGATTCAAACCAAACTTGGCATATCCGGAATACTGGCCGAAAAATTTTCTCTGTCCACTGACAACAACAGTATCTACTGATGCGCAGTATACTTACGGAATGAACCGTGACGGCAGCAGCGGAGGCGGCTGGGGCAGTTATAAACTCAACAAGATAAAACGGCCCTCCATAGCCATCGCCTTTACCGAAGGCAGGCTTGGCGCGAGTGCCCTGTACTACGGCTCCAGCCCCTCGGGAGCAAACGGATACTGGACAGCGGGAGAGTACGCCGGTGTTGCCGGTGATTCAGTGGAATGCATCGCCTATCGTCATAACGGCAAAAGGGACGTCAATGCGGCTTTCTTTGACGGACATGCCGCCACCATGAAAAACAGCACTCTTAACTATCGTAATGAAGTATGGGGAAAGCACACCGTGGGACAATACTGGAATCCCTACTGTGTTGCGGGTGTCGCTGACTATTGATCACGCAAGGCAGGCCCGCTTCACGGCATCCGGCCTGCTTATCCGTCATCAGTGGCAGTTAGATAAGGATAAAAGACATTGAGACAGTTGTCTCATAGACGTTTTCTAATTTTTCGTACACAATTTACCAGTTTCATTTTAGCAGAT
The DNA here is from genome assembly GCA_903821255.1 of uncultured Lentisphaeria bacterium. The sequence goes on from CAIJKT010000328.1 coordinate 1,924, forward strand.
GCTTTTGGACACGATAAATTATAAAGCTGGTATTGAAGGGATTAAACTAATGCGTTACGAACCGATTCTTAAAAAATTTCCTCACTTTTTGCACGGCGGTGATTATAATCCGGACCAGTGGCTTCAACACCCGGAAATAATCGAAGAGGATTTCCGTCTGATGCCGCTGGCAGGCTGCAATACTTTTTCGATCGGCATCTTTGCATGGACCAGTTACGAACCGGAAGAAGGGGTTTTTAAATTCGACTGGCTCGACAATATCATGGACAAGCTTGCCCGGCACGGTTACAATGCCATTCTCGCCACTCCCAGCGGCGCAAAGCCGGCATGGATGGCACAGCGCTACCCGGAAATCCGCCGGGTCAACCGCGAAGGTCTGCGCGAACCCTATCGCGCCCGGCATAATCACTGCTGGACATCTCCGGTATATCGCCAGAAGGTGGCATTGATCAACCGCAAACTTGCCGAACGCTATTGTCATCATCCGGCCCTTGCCGCCTGGCATCTCTCCAATGAATACAACGGGGAATGTTTCTGCGAACTCTGTCTGAATTCATTTCACCGGTGGCTTGAAGATAAATATCATCATCTCGATAAGCTCAACGAAGCCTGGTGGACCGGATTCTGGAGCCACAACTATACCGCCTGGGATCAGATTGATCCGCGCGACGGCTTCGTCGACGGCCTCGCTCTTGACTGGAAACGTTTTAACACCTGGCAGTGTTGCGATTTCATACGCCACGAAATAGCTCCGCTCAAAGAATTAGCCCCAAATATTCCGGCCGCGACCAATATGATGGGCGTCGCCGAGTGCCTTGATTACTGGCGTATCGCCGAAGTCTGCGATTTTATCGCCGACGACTGCTATCCAACCTGGGACAATGCCGCCGGCTATGCCCGCGAAGCCGCGGTTTACGGCATGTATCATGATATGCACCGCAGCATGAAGCAGGGCAGGCCGTTCCTGGTGATGGAATCCAGCCCCAGCAACCTAAACTGGAAAGATTATTACCGGCTGAGGCGTCCCGGCGTTCTCCAGATGGAAACGCTGCTGGCCATGGGCCATGGTGCTGACGGGACCATGTATTTTCAGTGGCGCAAGGGCAAAGGCGGATGCGAAAAATTACACGGAGCAGTTGTTGACCATGCCGGACACGAAAGGACCCGGGTCTTCCAGGAAGTGGCTGCCATCGGCAAAATCCATAGACAAATTGATGCCGTCATTGGTACCGCCACCCCCGCGCAGACTGCCGTCATTCACGACTGGGAAGTTCGCTGGGCGCTTGATGTCTGCGGCGGACCGACCAAAAACAACAAGAAAATTCTGAAAACTATTCAGGCGCATTATCGCAATCTATGGAACATCAACGTTCCGATGGACGTCATTGAAAGTACAAGCGATTTCAGTTCATATAAGTTACTGGTCGCGCCGATGCTGTTCATGCTCAAACCCGGCGTGGCCGACCGACTCAGAAAATTCGTCGCTGACGGCGGCACTCTGGTCTGCACCTATCTCTCCGGATATGTCAACGAAACCAATCTCCACTTTACCGGCGGCCTGCCAGGCGACGGGCTGCGGGAACTTTTCGGCATCTGGAACGAGGAGCTCGACGGTTTCCTGCCGGCGGACCGTCAGGCAATCAAAATGATTGCCGGCAACGAACTTGGAGTGGAAGGGGAATTTCACGCTGTCGAATTTGCAGAAATCATTCATTTGCAGGGCGCGACGCCGCTGGCCTATTACGATTGCGATTTCTACGCCGGAAAGCCGTCACTGACGGTCAACCGTTTCGGCAGGGGCAAGGCATATTACCTTGCCGCCCGGACCGGCGACGATTTTCTTGCCGCTTTCTACCGCAGTCTGGTCACTGCGGAAAACATCGCCACCGTGCTGCCGGTGGATGTTCCGGCCGGCATCCACGCCACCATCAGGACCGACGGACCCGGAAAGTTTATGTTCCTGTACAACTTCGCGCAGAAAGAGGCGGCCGTCGACCTGGGCTGCTGCGCTTTCCGCGATCTGCTTAAGGAACAGAATGTTACCGGCCGGCAACTCATCCCTGGCTACGGCTCGACCGTATTAGAGATACTCTGACCGCCTGTCAGATAATATAAACTTATTATAATTTCAAAATTAGAAACTGAATTAAAGAAAGGCCGTATTATGCGATTCTCCATTTGTGCGATTTTCGTCATTCTCGCATCCTTCAACCTGGCCGCTCAACCGCAGGAACCGGACACTGCGCCGTTTTTTGCCGACTTCTCCAAGTGCGCTAACATGGGCTTTGCCGATGACGTCGCCGGCGACGGCAGGGGCGGATGGTCAGACCAGGGGCCGGGCAATGATTTCCGCGAATTCGACGTCAAGGCCGCTGAGTTCGGCAGCGTTCCTTTCAAAATCATCAATCCCGATGCCAATGACGGCAAAGCAGTACTCTCATTCCGGCACGAACAAGGTTTGCCAGCCGGACTGACCACCGCAACCGCCACACTTCCGGACAAAGCCTCCGGACGCTATCTATATTTGCTGCACTCTTCCTGCTACGGTCCTAAATCCGGCGATACAGCGGGAACAGTCACATTGATCTGCCGCGACGGCAGCACCCGCACGCTGGACATCCAGGGAGGACGGGATATTGCCGACTGGTGGAACCCCGCCCGCCTGCCCAACGGAGTTGTGGTGGTATCTAAACCCAACCAAAGCGCTATGGTCGGAGTCTATCTGACGCGTTTCGACCTGGGCGCTAAACTGGATATTCAGGGTTTGAAGCTGACCACTACGGGAAAGTCCATGTGGATTGTTGTCGCCGCCACTATAACAAATCGCGACATTCCACTGCCGGAGTTGAAGTCATTGACGATTACGGCCGGTACTGACTGGAAACCTTTGCCCGATGCCGATCTGGCGGTAAAGAAGGGAACCGCGCTCGACTGCTCGGCATGGGTTGATCACGCTCCCGCGGGAAGCCGCGGCCGCGTCATTGCCCGTCCCGATGGAACCCTGGCTTTCGCCAATGATCCGGACCGTCCGGTACGTTTCTTTGTCGTTTCCGGTTTTCCCACCAAAAATCCGGAAGAGGTTGATGCGCTGGCCGACACAATAGTACGGCAGGGCTATAACATGGTCCGACTCCATTTTCTCGATCAATTTGTGGCAGGTCAGCATGCGCGCTGGGGAAAGAAACTCTCGCTGAAAGAACAGGCTGACTTCGACCGCCGCATGGAAGCCGGAGAACCTTTTTTTGATGCCAGGAACCTGGATCTTGCCGATCGCTTTGTCGCGGCGTTGAAGAAACGCGGCGTTTACCTTTACCTTGATGCCATGAGTTCATGGACCGGATGCTATCCGGCGAACTGC
>CAIJKT010000329.1 GCA_903821255.1 uncultured Lentisphaeria bacterium
GTGGTTACAAATTTATAGTTTGTTTTATAGCGTTCGTTGTTTTGCGAATCAATGACACGAATCGATGCGGTAAACGCACCTTGTTTTGTTAATATAAATTTATGAGCAAATTCGTTTTTCTCAACTGAAATGGGTTCTGCCGCATAAACTTTGTTTCCTGATTTATCGTCGGTTATTTCTATCTCCGCCTTCATTCCCAGGATTTTGTTTGTATCATCTGTATTAAATGTAATCAGCGCTTTTGCTTCATATCCATTATTAGAATTATATATGACGTTCGGTATTATTTTAAAGTCGCACAAAGCCGGATCCGCGTAACTAAATGCAACATCGTCAAAATAGACTTCTCCTGTTCCAAACAAACGTAAAAACAACATAGCTCGAACTGCATTTTGGGGTGCTCTGACCTTAAGCTCTATTTTACTCCAAATGCCCGGCACGCCAGTTAATGAATAAATATCTTCCACGTCTTTACCGTCTTTATCATACCATTCAATCTTTAGTTTGGGCTGTCCATTATTAAACTTTACCCATGCAGAAAAGGTATAGTCGTAACCACCGGCTACCTGCGCCGTTGAGTATACCGCGTACGGTCTTTTAATTTCGTTGGTATTAATAACAACGATACTACCTTTTTTCTCGTGCCCGTCGTCTGCAAAATATTTTCCTTCAGTTGGCAATGTCCAGCCTTGTGTTCCTTTATCAAACCCTGCGTTTTCGATTAAATTCTCATTTTGCTTTTTGCTTGAAACATTTATTTTATCAACTGCTAATGTATGCAACGCCATACACGTTAACCACATGCTTAAACACGTAACGATTCTCTTTTTCATGAAAATACCTAATTTAAAGTTTTGCTGTTTTTTTGAACCTGTCCATCCAACCACGGACTGATGCCCGACTATGGGTTGCCGTTTTTGCCGCTGTTGGATTGTAGTTGAATTACGACGTATGCGCCAGCGATTTCCATCCTGCTCGAACTGTCAGATGCCATAAATATCTGTACCTGGCTTATCCAAAGCAATTTTCATAGTGGTAATTTTAATAATATGTTATAGGATTCTTAACTAATTGATAATTCCATGGTTGAGCATTAACGGCTATATTAAGGACAAGAGTATAATTAACCATCATGACGTTCCCGCCCACCATTAGCATATTTACCTTGGCGTTATCATGCCGATTGCTTGGATTTTTATAATCTCCCTTATAGTGTCCAGAAGTGTCATTGGAACTGGCCAATGCCGGATCCACTCTAATATCTTCAATTAAGACATGACCACTCGGCTTAGGGATATTGGTAATTTTAATGGGCCAAAAGGGAACATGCCAACCACTTCTGGAATCAGTAGTAATATATGGATTTATGCCATAAGATATTCTTTCTTGACAAGGACTACTACATACGCTCATGTGACTATCACTGGGGCATGTGTAAACCGACTTTAGCCAGGAGGCGGAAGTCCCCCCGAATGTGTTATTCCCATAAATATAAGTAGCCAGATTCTGACTCCATCGTGGTCGCGCATTGATATCTGTGCCATTGGCCGGAACTATGTACTCATTGTAATCCACCAAGTAAAGAGCGAAACCAGTTCCCATCTGCTTAAGGTTACCACAGCATTTAGCACTCTTAGCCTTTTCTCTTGCTTTGTTGAGCGCAGGAAGCAGCATGCCGGCGAGAATCGCGATGATGGCGATCACGACCAGGAGTTCAATGAGTGTGAAATTTTCTCTTTTTTTCATAATTATACCTCTTATTTTGAGTTGTTGTTTTTAATTTATTGAATTTACCGCGATTAATCGTTCCCTGCCAGTCTTTTTACTTTCGGTTCTCAATAAAACCTCCTTATGTTTTTTAATATCAGACATTCTTGCTTCTGTCCATGTTAAACCAAATCTGCCGCAATTTTCCGGATTAAAGCGTTCCAAATTAAGACGGTGTCTCGGCTGCACCCGCGGCGGCGGCCAAATGTCAAACGTCGGTTCCGCTCCCAGTTTACCACTTTTGCGAATAATTTGCAAATAACAATCGCCAGGTATTTTCAGCAGCGTGATTTCCGCCCGCCATCCATGACTGTCTTTCTTTATCCGGCACACGGATGACTGCCGGTTGTCAGTATAATCATGCTCGCTGTTGCAGGAAATCCGCCAGGGATGTTCCGTCAAATCGCGGTCAAGCAGAGCCAGATAAATCATATCACATTCAGCATTCCTGAGATTAGTACATTCAAACTCGAAAACCACTTTTTCGTCCCGCCGCATAGCCTGCCACCGGAAATTTCCGACTTCATTCCAGCCATCACCAATCAGATATAGCGGTCTGTCCGCCGCAAAGACTTCGAGTTTTCCACCATTCTCCAACTGCTGCCGGACTTCCGCAAATTCCGTGTTCAGCAATTTTCGCAACTGTTCAATGCGCCATAACAACCGCGCCGGATAATATAGATGACTTTCCGCTTCAGAGTGGAATCCAAGCCGGGAATCCTGCTCGCAGAGCGCTATCAGACGTTCGCCGCGGACCATTTCGGCCTGTACGATTTTTTCCATCTCTACAAGTGTTTCCATGCTGTTTTTTTCACCGTACAGGCGTTTGCGCAGATGATAGAATTTTAAGATATTATAACCGCTTTCAAACTGAATACCGAGAGCCTCCGCCAGTCCGATATCAAGCAGGCGGTCATGGTTTCCGTCAAATTCAGGTTTGAGTGAATTCAACAGCGCAACCCCATTGTTCCATATTTCCGATAACTGCCGGCATAGAATCATGGCTTCTTCCAGCGTGTGATTTTCCAGACACTCCCCGATCGTGTCGCCGCTCGGCGGGAAATCCGGTTTCCAGGTGGGAGCTAACGGCTTCAAGGCCGGTTTCAAGTACAAAGGCCATACCGGCCCCGCATGCATCGGACCATAATATTGAAATTGATTGGAAAGCGGATAATGGCTATAGCCTTCGGCAAAATACTGCCATGCCCGGACTACCGTCTCCGATGACGCTCCCCATTCCGGCCTGGCCAGCTTCAGCAGAAAATCATCTTCCGGGTTTTCAAAATTTTCCCCGGCGAGCATTCCGGCTGCCCGGTTCATTATTCCCGGATAGTTGCCGAAATACCAGCATTGCATCACATTGTACACCCCCAGCCGCCGCATTTTCTTATATTTGCGGTAGAGCAGGCCAGGTACTGGTACAAATGGAACAGAGGCAACTTCGTGTGAACATCCAACCTGAATTTTCGCGCTGAGTTCGGCAGCGCTGCCGGCCGCCCCGGCAGCAATGCACCCGAAGTGGTCGCTGGGGCCAACATAAGACAGCCAGTAATCTCCGCCGCAGCGCGGATGTCCCAATTGGTTTTTACAGCCGCCGGATTCAAAATTAAATTGCAGAATCACCCCTTCCGGCGTATGCCGCGGCAGTTCATAAACCCAGTCCGCCAGCGGAGCAGACTGAGGCATATAGAGCCAACTGATCAATTCCGCCGAAGGCGAGGCGTCGCGCATTCCCTGCCGCATTGCGCTCAAGCTCCGGTGCAGGATTTGCCAATGCGGCAGTATCCCGCAGCGCGGACAAGGTGTTACACTATTGTCAGTTGCGCTGACCCGGCTCAGGCAAGTGGTTTCCCTTTCGCCGTGACTGATGTTCAGAATACCGCCAAGCCCGGGAACCTGATTGAACAGCCAATTAGTTGATTCATACAAATACTGCGTTGCTGTATCTGAACTGGGACAAAAACAATATTTATCCCAGCCCCAGGGGCCCTGTAATTCCGGATATTTTTTCAGCATCGGATCATCGGGCAGCCAGCCTGCCGGTTCAATGCAGAAAGCCCAGGTTTTGATCCCGTAACGCAGACATTTGGCTACCGTCTGCCGCAATTTGTTAAGCCGTTTTTCCGCATCCGGCTTTAGTCCGGTGATCGAAGTTTTGCACAAGTCGCGGAAAACAATTGTCAGCCAGAGGCCGTTCACGCCTTCGTGTGCCAGACGGTTTAAATATTCATCCGGATAGTAGTCAATCTCATCCATAAGCTCGTCCCGATTGAACGGAGGCCGTTTAATCGGGCCGAAAAAGCACCGTGAAATCCGGTTGCGCAACCATGGTTTATGTTCGGTAACGCCAAGCGGCAGGGCAGGCGCTTTCGCGCCAAGCAGCATTTCTTCAAAACAATAGATCCCGCGGCGAATACCTTCAGAGTCGCCGGACAGAATATTTATTCCATTTTTGGTAACTTCCAGCCGGAAATTTTCTGATTCCGGCATATCGGCATGGCGGCAGACGATAGGGATACCGCCGCAACGGTAAATGTTGCCCGTCTTGAGGAATTTAACTAAATCAGCATTAACGGTTTCCAGGACACCTGCCGGGTCGGGGAATTCAAAACCAGGCTCTGTTCCTTTACTTAAATCAAGACTGCCGGCATCTGGTGAAAATGGTGAAGTCCAGTGAATATGGAAATCAGAAGGCTTGTGCAAGTCGTCTACAAATCCCCAATTATCGCGATTCGGCGGCAACGGCATTTTATCCTCAAAGCACATATTCAACCATATTGATTATATTGTTTAATTCGCTGATTAATATACTTTATGCTAAACATTATATATCAGGAAAGCAATATTGTCAATATGATTATGA
>CAIJKT010000330.1 GCA_903821255.1 uncultured Lentisphaeria bacterium
GTTAACTTACCCTCACTAAATTTAAATTTTGTCTTAAATTCTCCTCGTTGAATTTCATAACTGCCCTGGGTATCGAAGTTTAAGGTACCGTCATTAATGAATTTAAAATTGTTCCAATAGGCAAAATTGTTTGTCAGGCATTTTCCCTTGGGAAAAGTAACAGGTTTTAATTCTATATCAGGAAGTTTAAATCTCCAGATATCCAAGTCTGTCCTGCATTGGGATGAATACTGCAATTCTTTAAAATATTTATCCATGGAACTGCTCAAGCAAATGTTTTCCAGTGGTGAAAACGCAAAGAAGATGGTTTTCCCTTTGCCGGTTTGCTTCTCGACAATAGCGGGCGTGTTGTCATTATACAGGGCAATTATACGAGTATTTTTATCAAATTGTTTTATCTGCCATGCCGAAGCTGGGTCCACCGGATAGCGCATCGAATTGATTTCAACAGTTTTACTACCGGTTTGTTTACTTAATTCTATTCCAAATAATTCTGTTCTTTGCCCGGTAAGGTGTTCGGATGAGATTTCGAATTCAAAAGCCTGCGGATCACAGCAGACTAATGTTCCTCCGGCATCTACATATTTCTTCAACGCGTTGATAGTTGATTGTTTGGTATATTTAATATATGGAAGATAAATGACCTTATATTTGCTCAAATCCGCTCGACCTGACTCAAGCATGGTATCGCTTATAAAGTCGAACCAGCACCCGGACCGGGAGCCCAGCAAGGTAAATATATTTCTAAATCTATAGAATTTGTCGGAATCACATTTTAGCGATTCATCAGATATAAATATTGCGGTATCAGCCACGGGAAATTTTATATCACCCATATTATTGATTAATTTTGTCACTTCAATCATATATTGCCATGCAGCTGGATAGCCAATAACATTTGCTTTTGTGCTGATTTTGGGTTTATACATCCCACCCATAGATGCCGGCCAGAAAAGGAAACCATCCCCGCCGGCTTTCAATATTTGGCTGTATAATAAATTCATTTCCTGAGTGGAACAGCCGCCTGACGGATAACCGCTGTCACAGTCATGTGGAAGTAAAAGTAATTTTCCTACCCCGGAAAGGTCTTTTACCATTTTGGTTTTAAATGCATAAGTTTCAATTCTATTGTCAAATCCCGAATCCCCCCCTTCCCCCAGTTGAAAAACTCCCACATCAGCATACTCATGCCAGAATTGAACTCCATGCAATGAAGGAACTCCATACGCATCATCCGAAATAACCGGCATTTCCGGGAAACGCGCTTTTACATCTTTTCTTATGGCTGCATTAACTTTTCGCAATTTATCGTGCAGCCAGGATACATATGCCCGGCGATAAAATGGATATTCAGGATCTGTTTTTTCAATTTTACAGGGAATGTCGAATTTTCCGAACCCGTATTCCATTTTCACTTCGGCGTCAGCCTTCGCCAGATAACCGGTAGGGTTGGTTTGATTATGTTTTTCGGTAAAGCACTTCAGTCCGGCATTATGATTAAGTATAAATTGTTCGTCCCCCACAAAAACTGCTTTTATTGACTGTCCGTATTTCTTTAGAATCAAATCAACACTGTCTGAAAATGTCTGCTGATTGATCGGGTCGGGTAACCACCCGAAAAAACCATCAGCATCCCTTGTCATGCCCAAGTCCCCGGTTAGTGATTTGCCGGGAAGGTTATAATAACCTTCAAGAACTGGTTTCAAAGACTCTCCTGAATTGTATTTAATCAGCAGTTCGGAAATATCCGGTTTTTCATTTACCCAGCAGAAGTTCCCGTTATGTATATTCTGCATTTTCTTATAATCATCAGTCGCATTTTTGCAAACAACATGAATTCCGGCAGACTTTAAAGATGCGTATATTGCATCCGGGGAATATTCAACCCCGTATTTTAGCGCATCCGAATAGCATTCCGGCGATAAAACCCTTGGAGTAGTAAGATGCCATCTGGGAACAGATTCAGTCTTTTTAACAAGCGAGCCATATTCCGGATTAGAAATATTAAATACCCGGTTAGCAGGGAATTCCGTACTGGATAATGATTTAGTATCTTCTTCTGATTCCAGCTCTATTTTTAATTCATCCACATAAAAAGTCTTTTCGCCGCTGTCAGGGGTTTTTATTATCATGCCAAGGATATTTGCATCTTTTGTCAGTTTCTCTGTTATTTTATATTGTACCCACTCCTGACCGATTGTAAAGTGTTTGTATCTGGAGTCTACGCTATCTTTCCACTTGTTGTTCATAGTGTATAGGAATATGTTAATACCCATGTTTTGCGGAGACTTTAAATATGCTGAAATTGAATAAGTTTCTCCCTTTTTGAATTTATTCCCATTGGCTTGCACATAAATCCCCTGGGCATCAGGAGTTTTAGTCTTCACTTCCAAAGCTGCATTCCCTGAGCATTTCTCTAATTGGGTTATACTCAAGTGGTCACTTTTTGGCCCCCACATGAAAGTAATTTTATCCAGGCACTTACTCTCCTCCATTGATGCTATTTCAGCAGGAAGTAAATTAATTGCCAATAACCCGCTGCATACAACAGAACATAAAAGTACAGCTAAAGTTATTTTTTGAATTTTTATAAACATTTAATATTCCTTACTTTAATTAATGAGCAGATAATGCGGTAAACATGAATAATTCTGATCATCTAATATCTCCATATTCCGGTACGGGACCACTCGTATGCGTATGGCAAGTCTTTCAACCTTTTAGTGTTAATTTTCATAAGATTAACGTGTCCATCGGCACAGAGTTGATTCATATTCCCACCTGTATGCCGGTATCCATTAAGCCAGCCTGCCGGGAAAGTGGTCAAATCCCAGACCGCAGTGGCGTAAGGGTCAAAAAAGATACTATTTTCATATTCGATAAATGCTTTAAACAGAGAAGGACGTTTAATCGACGTAATTATGAAATGTGGAAGTATGCCAGTAGAGTTATCCATATATATTAACGCGGCCCTGTTTGACGCATAACTAGTATAAAAGCCGTACTGATTGGTGAAGTTATTCTGAGTTGGACATCTTAATATTCCCGGGATGGCAACTGCTTGCGCTTTACCGGAAATATCGTAATATTTCCGAAGTTGCTGCATCCAATTCGTTGAATACGCGGTAACAGTGCTGATTCCTACAGGAAACCGTCCATCCCAGTCATTATAATAATTTGCCAGAGACAGACCTAGTTGTTTAAAGTTGGAAGTACAGCCGGCTTGTTTGGCTTTTTCCCTCGCTTTATTCAGCGCCGGCAGCAGCATTCCTGCAAGAATTGCTATGATAGCTATCACCACCAGGAGCTCTATAAGCGTAAATATCCTTTTCGATTTGGTTAATTTCTTTTTCACATCCGTGTCTCCCTTTTATTTTTTTGTTTTGTTTGGATTAAGCGGAATACAACTTCCGCGTTCTTCTAATTTAACGTTAAAGACAAAATGATTGCTGGTCGGCATTTTTCCTTTTAA
>CAIJKT010000331.1 GCA_903821255.1 uncultured Lentisphaeria bacterium
CGCAAAGCTTGCGCAGGATTTGACCTATGTCGGATTTCAACTTGCCGTAGATTTCCCGCCTCCGAAATTTCGGTGCAAATACGATGTGATATTTGCAATTCCACTTGCTGTGCGATAAACTTTGCACATCTGTCATTCTTAACCTCCTGTGTTAGTTGGTAACGTGGTTGGCGAACCATGCGTTACTATAGCACTGGAGGTTTTTTCTAAGTCACTTGAATCTGAAGATTTTTGGGAACGCACCGGCAGAGCCGGTGGTATTTTTGCCATGAAGGAGGGAAAAACAACCACGCCCATGACAGGACGTGGTTGCATATTTAATTTATGACGGATGCTTAATGCTTCGCGGAACCTTCCGGCTTGTTCGCCGCGCCTTCTTCGATTTTACGCAGATATGCCCGTCTTACTACTCGCACTGGATCGGCAATGCGCCGGTGAATCTTGATGTACCACGGCCTCATTTTCCTGAACTCTTCATCACTTATACTCCCCGGCAATATTCTACGCCAATGCTTCCGCAGATGGTACAGGTCGGAATCTTTGAATATGGCGAAAACAGGATAAGTCAGCAGACTCAGCGGGAACGGAGGCTGCACCCAGGTAATCTGAAAGTCGATAAGATAACAGTTGCCGTCATCGCCAACGATGATATTGTCCGGCTTGTTGGTATCCAGATAAGCCATGCCGCGCTGGTGCATGGTCTTCAGCAGTTTCTCAAGTTCCGGAAAGAAATCATCGCGCACTTTGGTGCCTTTATTAAGATGGCCGCCGGGCACATACTCGTGCATGAAGCCGGTTTTGCCATAACGCCCGATCCATTTCGGGATATGCCCGGTATCCTGCAATCTCAGATAAATCTTCTCTTCATGCCGCCGCTCCAGAATTGAAAGCAGCCCGTAAGGCAGCAGAAGAAAAGAGCGCGGTCGGAAAATCTTGAGAACTGATATTTCGCCGGCTCCGCTTTCATACATCCCCGTGGCAGCAAAAAAGTCATGTTTGAACGCTTTTACTTTCTTCCATGTCTTACCCGCCACCTCCACCGATTCGGGAAGTTCCTTGTTACCCAGTGCTAAATGGTGCTCGTAAAACCATTGCTTGAATGTCTTTGACATCAGAAGATGTTCCTTTATTTGTTAAAAATCAAAATTATCGTTCTTTTTACAAATCACCCGAATACTTTAGCGAACAATGCCCTAAAGTCAATGTAAATCTACTGCGGGTTGCAGACAAATTGCTCCTAATCAATCAAGTCCAGCCAATCCTGGCATTCTTTGCCGCCGATGAATTTTTTATAGCTGTCTCTCAATAAAGCTACGGCCGCCGGCTCATTTCCGGAAATAATTGATTCGACTATCGCTGTACGGAAATTTACCCATTCAGGGCTGACCGCGGGCGCTTTCACTGAATTTATGTTCAGAATGTCCATTACCGCCCGGGCAGTAATCTGATTCAACAGCGCTTTTTCATCGCCGTTCTGATTGTCCGGATCAACCTTGGTGCAGGAATATTTACCGCCGCACATCAGCGCTGTCGGCAGGAAACCGCTGATCCAGTATGAACGCCGGAACAAAATGACTTTCGAACCGATGGTATTGCCGTTGCCGTCAAGCACCGCCACCACCACCGTTCCCAGACTGCTTGAACGCATCGGGGCCATCGACAGGGTCAGCAGATATCCGGTCATCCACCACGGCGATATCTCTTCCGGACGGATCACTATGACAGATTTGACTTGAATCTTAATAGCGCCGGACGAACTGTTAAATATATTTGGAGCAATGGATCTGCACGAAATTTTAAATGCGTCGGTGTCACGGGTTAAAGTACTTTGATAACTGCGCGCCCGGTCAATTTCAGGCGCTGCATTGCTCCAGAAGCTGCCGAAGTCATTGCCGGGCATGTTTCCGAGCGACCGGGCCAGCATATTAAACTCCAGCGCGCAAAGCGGTTCCGTTTTATTCATCGGACTCAGCATAAGCGTTTCGGCATTGACTATCTGGTATTGCTTTGTACCGGAGAATGATATCCCGTTCTCTTCGCTGCCGGCAGGGTTGAACGACACGCATGTGCATCCGGCCGCCACAATACAACCGGCCACGGCAAACAGTAATTTTAAAGCCAATTTTGTATTATGCATGGTAATTTCTCCTTAAATCTAAAAAATATTTAAAACACGGTAACGAGTAAAATACCCTGCGCGAAAGATTTTGCAATCTCTAATCGCCCGACATCTGCATTAGTCGGAATGCCGGGATCGAACATTGGGGACACATTGAACAACATTAGACAAGTCATTTATGATATAGGGATAACGGTAAAAAAGATTCCGCTCAAAGAGTCCAAGATGCTTGTATTGAAGCTTTATCGCCGCGGAATACTGAAGCATTACGAAGGCCTGAAATAAAATGGTCAAGGATTTTTTATTTCAATGATTGCGATTTTACAAAAATGAGTTAGTTTAATGATTTAACAAAGTACGCCAACGATAGCATTAATGTTAATAAACCATAAAAAATGGAGCAAAACTGATGGATTATATTGCACAAATGGAGAATCTGCCGAAGAAACATGAGTTTTTTATCGGGTTCGACAGTGACGGTTGTATTTTCGACACCATGGAAATCAAGCAGAAAGAATGTTTCTGCCCGAATTTCGTTAAGCACTTCGGGATGCAGGCTGCCAGCAAGTATGCGCGTGAGGTATGGGAATTCGTCAATCTCTACAGCAAAACCCGCGGCTGCAATCGTTTCCTGGCGGTTCAGCGCGCCATTGAACTGATCCGCGCACGCAAAGAATTCGCGGCACGGGGCATTGCCGTTCCGGTGCTGACTGACCTTGACGCCTGGATTAAAGAGGAAAGCAAACTTGGCAATCCCGCGCTGAAAGCCAAAGTGGCGGCCACCGGCAGCAAGGAACTCGGCATGATCCTTGACTGGAGTTTGGAAGTCAACGAAGATATCGCTGAAATGGTTCACGGCATTCCGCCTTTCCCCGGCGTGAAGGAAGTACTGGCCAAGGGCTATCCCCAAGCCGACATGATCGTCGTTTCCCAGACCCCTCTGGAAGCGCTGACCAGAGAGTGGGAAGAAAACAAAATCGACCATTATCTCGGAATGATCTGCGGACAGGAACACGGCACCAAGACTGAGCATCTGAAATACGTCACCAGCGGCAAATATTCACCCGAAAAAGTATTGATGATCGGGGATGCCCCCGGCGACTTGAAAGCCGCGCAAAAGAATGGCGTATTGTTCTTCCCGATTATTCCGGGCCATGAAGAACTGTATTGGGCGAAACTCAACGAAGAAGGGCTTGACCGCTTCTTCGCAGGCACCTTTGCCGGCCAGTATCAGGACGGTCTGATGGCGGAATTTGACAAATCATTGCCGGAAAATCCGCACTGGAACTAGTTTAATATGGACTTTTGCTCCGGAAAAACCCTTCCGGTGCCTTTTTTTTGTCTGTATTTGATTTTTTTTGAAAAAATATTTTGAATATTGATTTTTAAATCGTAAATTAACTCTGTCGGCATTTTGAGGCGACGTTAAATATAACAGATGGGGTTTCAGAGTAATGTTTAATTATCAGAAGTTATCC
>CAIJKT010000332.1 GCA_903821255.1 uncultured Lentisphaeria bacterium
CACTCAGCACTAAATGACCGTTTTCCGGCCATTTTAAATGCTCAAAATCCGGCCATTCCTAGTGCTCATCCACAAACGTCGAGCCGGAGCCGGTCAAAATGGAAGACGGTTCAGTTATTGTTGATGCCAGGAGTCTGATCAGCGACGTAAATGAAATGCTCGAAATTGAAATTCCCGAAGACGAGGATGTGGATACTGTCGGCGGTTATGTCTGCGGGGAATTCGGACGGATTCCTGAAGCCGGCGAAGCGCTCAACATTGAAGGCGTTGCCCACTTCACGGTCCTCAAGGCCGATAAAAGAAAGATTCTCAGCCTGAAAATCAAAGCGTTCAGCGAGGAACTTGATTAGAGATTCTTTGCTGAACGCCGTCAAAATCTGCTGTGTCAGTCAAGAATTATGCTGCCATAACACTCGGGCAGATGAAAATTGAGAACCGAAACCGGATTCCAGGAAGCCCAGTGCGGATGCGATGTCTTGTCAGCGCATTTATAGAAATTTCCGCGCCAGGTCTGTCCGGAGGCTGTTTTCAGCCCTTTGATCTTCGATTCGAAAAGGGCAAACGGGATATAAAATCCCAGCCGCCAGGTTTTTGCTTCCGTTATTTCCGGCTCAACGACTTTCGGCATGGTGTGGAAAATCCTGACTGCCGCGGCTTCACTTTCAGTCACCGGGGCATAGTCTTTAAACCCTTTGTCCGTTCTGGTGCAGTCTTTCACATGATGAAGCAGCATGGTGCCGCCGCAGTTGAATTCAAAATTTAAATATCCCTGTCCGCCCGGCGGTTCGACAAAAAATTCGACGCAGCTGTCTCTGCAGACACTGCTGTTATGTTCGGTTGCCACGCTGCGGATGTATTTGTCTTTAACCTGGAAAAGGCCGTAGAAGCCCTTTCCGTCGTGCTGGAGCCGGCATTCTACTTCCGGGCGGTGATTACTGCTTTCCGGGCGGAAATTATTGATTTTTATAATTTCCGCATCTTTCCAGTCTGCGCTGTTCCAGTCTGCGGCAATATCTGCGGGGGCGGCAATTTTCTTAACATGGTAACTGTTCACGTGTTCTATTCCTTATATTTTTCGTTCTTGCCATTCGGGTCGATTACTGCAATCAGCCTGGGTCCGAAGAACCCGTCTGTCTTCTTTACAACTTCTTTTATAAACAGGCTTTTAACCGCATTTCTGTCGGCGTTTATGCTGATTTTGCCGGTGACGCCGGAATAATCTTTAATATTGTATAATGCGGCGCGGATATCAGCCTCGGAAACGCTGTTCTGGATAGCCTGCGCGACTATGCCCATGGTATCATAACCCTGCGCTTCACACACTCCTGGTTCCCTGCCGCCGGTTTCTTTCCGTACTTTTTCTAGGAAATGGCGGGTTTCCGGGCTGTCATATCTGGCGGAAAACATTGACACGAAAAAGCAGTGTCCCGGCGCTGGCTCGAGTTGATTAAAAAACGCATCTTCATCCCAGCCGTCC
Organism: uncultured Lentisphaeria bacterium; assembly: GCA_903821255.1. Next base: position 1,478 of record CAIJKT010000332.1, read on the forward strand.
CCGCCGAAAATGTAGCCCTGGAATCCAAGCTTTCTGGCTTCGTTGATCATCTTTGCCGCTTCTTCGGCATAAGACGGAATAAATATGCCGTTGACGCCGCTATTGACAATACTCAGGAGCTGCGAAACATAGGTGTCTGATTTCCGGTAGTACCCTTCAATGGTCAGCACCTTGCCGCCCGAGGCGACAATCTCGCCGGTAGTGGCACGGCCGAGGTCGCGGCTGTAAGTCCCGTTTTCATCTATGTTCAGCATGACTCCGATTTTATCCAACTGCATTTTCTGAACCGCAAACCGGCCAATCGCCTTTCCCTGAAAAGAATCTGAAAAACAGGTCCGGAAAATATATTCATTGCGCTCGGTTACCAGATCATTGGTGGCCATTGGCGAAACGACCGTAACTTTGTACTTGAACGCATCCGGCTTCAGTGCGAAAGTATCCGCCGAGGTATAAGCGCCGATCACAATGAAAATCTTCTTTTCCGCCAGCAGTCTCAGTCCCACCGCGGTTTTGTCCGCCTTGCTTTCATTGTCGACCAGCACCAGGTCGATTTTGCGGTTCTCGATTCCGCCGTTGGCGTTAATCTCATCCGCCATTAGTTTGATGCCGAAGAACACTTTTTTACCGTAGGGCGCAAACTCTCCGGACATCGGCAGAATCACTCCGACTTTGACCGGCTCCGGATGCGGAGGCGTTTTGCAGCCGGAGATAATCAGAATGACTGTTGCAGCCAAAACCAGATAAACAGCACTTTTCAAAAATTTCATTTTTAAGTCCCCTTGTTTACAGAGGCTTTAAGATAACACAGATTCTTTTCAAATCCAAAAAGATAAGTAAAAATGTAAGCTAAAATTATCAAACCGCATTCCGGATACTATGCGGCGGACGGCGCCGAAGCATTATCAACCGGCTCATATTTTTCATCAACCGTGACGGAAAATCCGCGCTCAATTCTGCACATCAGGAACAATGTTCCGATCAGCAGGAAATTGGTGAGCCCGTTCGCAACACCGAATACGATCGAACCGCTTTCCATATTCAGGGAGACCGTCACCAGCACCTGGCATATCCAGACGCCGACGGCAAGCAGGAATTTGCTGCCGAGGATAATCAGCATGCCATGATGAGGAATGCCGTTGCGCAGCGGCGAGCCATCCTTTGCCGCCGCCATGTCGCGCCGGATTTTTTGCTTCAGCACCATCCAGCACAGCCATCCCGATACACAAAACGGCAATACCGCCAGTCCGTACCATTTAAATGCGAACATCTGCTGCTTCGAGTACATCAGCCACATCAGAACAGGAATGCTCAGTGCCGATAATCCCATTATCCCGTCGAAAAGCAGAAACGAGATATTCAGCCATCTGGTCTGCGGCCCGACAATCGGCACGGTTGGTATTTCTTCAACGCCTTTCGGGCTCCATGGCGCCGGCGGATGGAAATGCTTGTCGCCGCCCAGCCGGTGCCATTCGAGATACACTTTCACCAGAAATATCGCACTGACTATAGAAAAAACTGTTATCCATAAAAAAATGAACCGGTAGGAATAGTCAGAGTTATTGCAGAGGGTCCTGGCCAGGTCAATAAACAGTCCGGCCAGTATGCCGAAAATCACGGTAAATGTTGAACGGAGCATGGCTTGCGCCGAACAGAATTGACCGAATCTTGACTGCGGGAAAATCCGCATTTCAGTCGGCAGCCCGGCAACGGCGACCAGTGCGCCAAGAAACATGCCGATCAGGACATTGCCCAGATTCAGCCAGAAAAAATAATCAGCGGGAATGGTGACGAAAATCCACACCATGG
>CAIJKT010000333.1 GCA_903821255.1 uncultured Lentisphaeria bacterium
CGATCTGTTGCGCTGGAAGACCCGGACAAGGTTAAAGAATTCATGGACGCCCTGAAAGACACCCGCCCGAAGCTGTTCAAACTTGAACTGCGTCCGGGCGGCGGCAGCAATCCCGGTTCCGGAGCCGGGGCCGCCGGGTTTCTTTCAGCCAAAGCCGAAGGCGATGTGACGGGAATGTTGCAGAATGCGCCGGAAGTATTAACCAATAACTAATTATTAAACAAACAAAAACGCAATTTACAAAAAAGGATTTCAAAAATGGCTCTTTATTCGTACAATTTTCAGGACAAAAAACGCGATTTGAGTGATGTGCTGTCAACCATCGTCCAGGATGAACCACGCTTCATCTCCAACTTCAAACGGGCGGATGACGCGCGGCTGCAGAAACATGAATGGCTTGAAGATCAGATCGCCGGGCGCGCGCTGACGGCTTCGGCAGTGACGGACATGGTGGTGACCGCCTCTGAAGCGGATGTCGCCAAACTGAAAGCCGGAACGCTGCTGGTCGTCAAAAACGACTCCGCGCTGTTCAAAGTCGCCGCCAAAAACAGCGCCTCCACTTTCACGGTGGAACTCGCGGCAGCCAACGGCTCCGCCAAAACTACACCGGCTCAGAATGACGTGCTGAATATCGTCAGCACGCCGATGGCCGAAGGCAGCAACGGCGGCGACGGCGAAGAATCATATCATCTGTCCGGTTCCAGCTTCAACTACAGCCAGATCTTCCGCAAGGATATCATCATCAGCGGCACCGCGCTGGCGATTCAGGTTTACGGCAACGTCGAAAACCAGATCAACCGCCAGACCGCGTTCGCGCTGGGCGAACTGGCCCGCGACCTTAACCGCGTGGCGTTGTTCGGACGCCGGCTTGAACCCGCGGCATCTGTCAGGGGCGAAGCGGGCGGCCTGTATTTCTTCGGCACTCAGGCCGGATCGCTTTCCGTCAATGCCGCCGGCAACATTCTGGACAGCTATCTGATCAACGACGCGGCGCAGGCCGTAATCGGCGAAGGCGGCGAACCGACCCAGATTCTCTGCTCGCCCGGTCAGGCCAGAGTCCTCTCCAACGAATACAAAAACCGCCTCCAGATCATCCGGGCCGATGAAAAACGCGGCGCGTATGTGGCGGTGGTCGTCAACGAAATCAACGGACGCACCATGACCATCATGGCCGATCCGGATATGCCGGACACCGAAGCCTGGGTCAACGATGTCGCCGGTTTCGGGCTGTGCAGTCTGAAAGGACGCGCCATCACCGATGAAGACGCCACCCCGAAAGGGTTCGACGGCATCAAACGCATGGCTCTCGGCGAAATTACGCTGGAGTTCAAAAATGCCGGACAGCGCCTCTGCCGCATTCTCAACCTCAAACCCAGCGCTCTGGCCATTGCCGCGATAAAAGCCGCAATCTGAGCGTAACCCCAGGCCCCCGACAAGGGGGCCTTTTTTAATTTACAGGTGAAATCATGCTTACAATAGAAAATGCCGATGAATATTTCAGCAGACATCTGCTGCAGCGGCAATGGTCCGCGCTGTCCGCGGAACAGAAGGATGCCGCGCTGAAAATGGCTTCAGACGACATCTGCGGCCGTCTTAAAATATCCGAACTTGACGAGACCTGCGTGTTCCAGTTATGCGCCGCCTATGAACAGGCCGTATTCCTGGGATCGAACATTGACAATCTGATTGCCGGAACAGAGATACTGTCGGAAAATATCGAAGGTGTCGGCGGCAGAACATACCGGCCAAAACCGGATTCCGGTTTTTCCCGCCGCGCCCTGCTGTTCCTGGAGCGGATATCCGTTGCCAGTCCGGTCACGCAACTCTGCCGGGGATGAAATATTTTACAAAAAAAAATGCGTTGAGAACAGGCATTGCTGCCGTTTTCAACGCACTTCGTAAAACTTGCTTATTTTTTCGGAACCATGAGCACGCCGCCGGTATCGGCGCTGGTGGCGGCCATGGCGTAACGGGCCAGCCAGCCGGTTTTCACTTTAGATTCGCGCGGCTGCCATTTCTTGCGGCGGGCAGCGAGAACTTTATCGGAAACTTCCAGTTTGATGCTTCTGCCGGGAATGTCAATGGTGATAATATCGCCCGCTTCAACAAGTCCGATCATGCCGCCGGCCGCCGCTTCGGGACTGACGTGCCCGATACAGGCACCGCGAGTGCCGCCGCTGAAACGCCCGTCAGTGACAAGCGCGACTTTTTCGCCAAGGCCGCGGCCCATGATATAGCTGGTCGGGGCAAGCATTTCCTGCATGCCGGGACCGCCTTTCGGACCTTCGTAACGGATAATGACGACATCGCCTTCCTTGACTTTACCGCCGAGAATGCCTTCGCAGGCTTCCTCCTGGCTTTCGAAAATTACCGCCGGGCCGCGGTGCTTCAGCATTTGCGGAGCAACTCCGGCCGCTTTTACCACGCAGCCGCTTTCGGCAAGATTGCCGAACAGGATGGCCAGTCCGCCTTCCTGGCTGTAAGCTTTTTTGATCGTGCGGATAACCGTGCCGTCGGGCGCGGGAGCCGCCGCCGCCAGTTCGCCGAGAGTCTTTCCGGTAACCGTCATTGCGGACTGGTCAACCAGCCCTTTGATTTTGCAGATCTCTTTAATAATCGCCATGATGCCGCCGTTCCTGTCCACATCTTCCATGTGGAACGCGCTCGACGGGGAAACTTTGCAGATATTCGGGGTCTTGCGGCTGATTTCGTCCAGCGTTTTCAGATTGAGTTTGACGCCTGCTTCGTTGGCCACCGCCAGGGTATGCAGCACGGTGTTCGAACTGCCGCCCATCGCCATGTCCAGCGCCAGCGCGTTGTGGAACGCCTGTTTGGTGGCGATATCTTTCGCGCAGGGGCCGCCGTCCAGCGCCATTTTCACGATGCGCTGCGCCGCTTTTTTCCAGAGCGTTTTGCGCCTGGCGGACATTGCCAGAATCGTGCCGTTGCCGGGCAGCGCCAGTCCGAGCGCTTCGCACAGACAGTTCATGCTGTTGGCGGTGAACATGCCGGAACAGGAACCGGGGCCGGGGCAGGAACAGCACTCAAGAAGACGCAGTCCCTTTTCGTCGAGCTGGCCCACTTTCAGTTTGCCGATGCCTTCGAAAATGGTAATCAGGTCGGTGGCTTTGCCGTCGACGATTTTTCCCGCCTTCATCGGGCCGCCGGAAGCGAAAATTGTCGGGATATTCAGCCGCATAGCGCCCATCAGCATGCCGGGAACAACTTTGTCGCAGTTCGGAATGCAGATCATGGCGTCAAACGGATGCGCACTACCCATGGATTCCACGGTGTCCGCGATCAGTTCGCGGCTTGGCAGCGAGTATTTCATGCCGGAATGGCCCATCGCGATGCCGTCGCAAATCGCCATCGTGTTAAATTCATAAGGCACGCCGCCGGCTTTGCGGATTTCTTCGCAAATCAGTTCGCCGACTTCCTTCAG
>CAIJKT010000334.1 GCA_903821255.1 uncultured Lentisphaeria bacterium
AAATATTATAAATAACTATACTTATAATATTTGAAACAAAAAAAACAAGTGCGAAGAATATTTTTTTCTTGAAAAAAATCGCATGAGCAGGATTTTCAGGCTGAATCAGTGCGAAGAATTTTCTGATTCTTTGTTGCTGAGCCATACTCCAATAAAAAAGAAGAAAAATTAAATTCATGCCGGGAGGTTTACTTTTTGAAATATGCATGGCTGCCGTATTTTTGTCAAAACACTTCTTTCCCTGCCGGAATGCAGTCGGCGAACATCCGAAATGACGCATGAAGGCATGGTTGAAACTGGTTATGACAAAATACCCGCTTGCTGTCTCAATATCACTGACCGGCTGATTGGTGCAACAAAGACAATGCGCCGCTTTCGACATGCGAAAACGGAGATAGAATTGATAAAAATTTATCTTTGTCATCCGGGAGAATAAATCGCTGAAACTGCTTCTCCCGAGACCGCATAACGCAGCGGCTTGTTCAAGCGACATAATGCATGTCTCCCAGATAACCGGACCGCTCCTTACTGCCGCCCAGCAGTACTTTCAAAAGGCAGTTCCGCATTAACCCCTGCTGATGTCCAATTATTCATAATTGGACTAATTAACAAGTATTAAGGACAATATAGCAAAACACAACTATTGAAATTTAACTTATATTCAAGTAAAATAGTTCTCATGGCATAATTATCAAACCTTGAATACAAAAGCAAAATCAACAAATAGGAGTGTAAAGAACATGAGTAAATTAAAAATCGGCGTTTTCGGACTCAGAATGGGACATGCCTGGGCCAAAGCGGCACACAGCCTGCCGGATACTGCACTCAGTATTGTCTATGATAAATATTTCAAAGAAAATGAACGCATTGATCATGATTTTTATCTGAACAGCGCCTGCGTGATCGCCCAAACCGAAGAGGAAGTATATAATGCGGACCTGGACGTAATCATTGTCGCCACGCCTGATCATCTCCACGCGGAACAGTGCATCAAGGCGTTAAAGGCCGGGAAGCATGTAGTCTGTGAAAAACCGCTGGCTCCGACAGTGGCGGAATGCAAAAATATAATCGCCGCAGTAAAAGAAACTGGAAAGTTCTTCATGACCGGCCAGGTGTGCCGCTATGCTCCGGGATTCAAACTTGCCAAACATTTGCTTGATCAGGGCAGAATCGGAGACATCGTCTATGTCGAGAGCGAATATGCTCATGACTACAGTAAAAATCCCGGGTATATGGGATGGCGCAACGACCCGGCAATCAAACGCGAAGGTTTTATCGGCGGCGGCTGCCATGCACTGGACCTGGTACGCTGGCTGGCCGGCGATCCGACAGAAGTGTTCTGCTATATGAACCATAAACACCTTCCTTCATGGCCGACAGCCGACACCGGAGTCGCCGTGGCGAAGTTTCCCCATGATGTGATCGGACGTATTTTCGTCTCCATCGGCGTGAAGCGGCCATACACGATGCGCACCGTCATCAACGGCACCAAAGGCACAATTATCTGCGACAATACCAGTGATTTTATCCAGATATCCGAAGAACAGGTCTACGATGCCGCCCAGACAACGAAGTTCACCCAGATTCCGGTGCTGGTTTCCAGTCACAACGTTGATGCCGAACTTCGTGAATTCATCAGTTTTCTGAGCCAGAACAAGCAATGTCCGACCGATGCAATCCAGGGAACCAGAACCGTTGCGTTCGGCGAAGCCGCCATTAAGTCCGCCCAAACGGGACTTCCGGTGAAAATAGATTATAATTTCTGACTTTGATTCTTTGCCGGTAAAAATAACAAAAAAGACAATAACTTATAAAAGCAAATCCGGGAACCTTCCGTCGGCTACATGTTATTCTTAGCAGCGGCGGTCATTCGGGACATCTACTTTTTCTCCGGGATCTCCATGAGGTTCGCGGGGATTTCGAGAATGAAATACGGCAGCTTCACTGGCAATGTGAGTTTGTGATCACTATATCTTACCGTAATCGGGACTTCCAGCAGCGGACTGTGCAGGCTGATTTCACCGCCGGCCGCTATTGCCCGCGGCAGGGTGAACCGGGTTTCACCGGCGCCTTCCGGCGTCGAATGGGCAATCCCATGCAGCAGAACGGAACCGTCCGGAAGTTTGAACGGAACTATTTCCGTATAGGCCTTATCCGTTGCGACGACTGGCATTTCCCATTCCGTAAGCTTGCGGAGTTCGGTTTTTATGTCATCAAATGTCTTGATTCGGATGATCCGACCGTGGAAGCCGGGCTGCGACTTCAGTTCCAGGTATTTTTTAAAGAGTGCGGAACCGTCGATTAATTGTCCGAACTGATTCATGGCTCCGCAGTTCCCGGTCGCCAGGATCACCCCGCCGCCAGCGGCAAAAGCCATGAGACGCCCGACTTCGCCGTCTGACAGGAATTCAATGTTCTCTGCGACAATTACTTTGAGACCGTTGAAAATATCCGGATCCATTAAATTCAAATCATAAAGAGCGCGGCACGGATAGCCGGCTCGCAGCAATGCGGGCAGGACGGCGGGATAACTGCCGGCTCCGGCGTACATCCGGTTGCGGGATGAGCAGATGATACCGATATCGGATGCGAAACGCATATCGGCAAACCAGCGTTCATGCAGCGCGTTGAAGCGATAGAATTTTTTAATGATTTCCTGGCCCGGACGGTTGGCATCTCCGACCGGTTCCGGGTATCCGAGCTTGGGATCCCAGCCGTGAAACATCAGCCACATGTTCGCTTTGTAGCCGAGCGTGGTGCCGAGCAGTTCCATGATTTCGCAGCCCGGACGTAATTTCCAGAAACGCTCACCGGCCAGTTCGAACGTTATCAGATAGTTGAACACCGGCCGGTCCGGCGCATAAGCGGCGGCAAGACACATTTTGCTGGAGAATTCCCGCAAATTTGACGATTCGAAAAATACCGCATCCTCGTGTTTAAAAACCCGGTCAATGCCCAGAATCCAATCCGTCATTGCGATTTCCGTATTGGCGATCACCGGAACCGGCAGATTCCTGCGCAGTTTTTCCAGCGCATTGCCCCAGGAAATATTGCGCCAGTCCAGCCAGACGTTCATCAGCAGGCCCGGTTGAGCCGGAATGACAATCCGCTCCGGTTTGACGCCGAACAATTTCTCGACGTCATCACCGAACCTTGCGACTATATAGGTTTTGAATTTTGCCTGACAGTCAGGGCAGTAACAGGTCGGGGTGAGCTGCTTGTGTTCATTGGCGTAATGATAAAACGAATTGTCAAACATCAAGGCGTCCGGATGATAGTTTTTGAGCAGACTGGCCGCATACTCCAGCGCATAGCCGGTTGCGCCTGTATTGGGACAGAGGAACGGATTGGAATACTTGATCACCCGGTCGCCGTTGCTCCCGAGTTGCACCCAGTCCGGATGCTCCCGGTGAACCGCGCCGGTATCCCAGTAAGAACAATGCCCCAGATTAGTGATGCCGATATAAAGGAATATTTTGAATCCTCCGCGCCGGTAGACCTCCAGTGCATGTTGAAATTCTGCTTCGCTGATCGTATAATCGGCAATGGGCGTGTGCCGGTGTCCCGGCGCATCCAGTCCGCGGCGGTGGTGGTTGAACACTTCCGGCGGCCGCAGGCAGATGGCGTTCATGCGCAATTCGTCGCGCAGCAGGGGCATCATTTTATCCGCATATTTGACTAGATTGAAATCCGGCTGCGCCCAGGCCTGCACGCATCTTAAGGTGCGGGTCCAGTCCAGTCCTCGCGGCGGAAGCATGGGTTCGGGTTTTTCTTCCGGCAGTACCGCCGCTAGTGCGCCTTTGAATTCAGGCAGCAGCGGAATGCAGCGCGAGCCCTGGGTCACGGCAAGTCCCTCCCAGCTTATATTGATCGGGAAATTGCTTACCGTCCGGCGGCTGAGTACGCTGATGCTGATGCGGCAGCGGCCGGAGCCGGCATAGGCCTTGCGCGGAATGTCAAACTGCCATTCCCGATCATTGTCAAGCGCAGCGTCGAACTCCTTGATCAAGGTATCGCCGACTCTGACGCAGGCGGTATAATATCCGTTGTTGGCCTGATTGTTATAATGGCTGGAGTAGGTCCAGACGATCCGGGCCGGTTGCGCCGGATCAAGCATTACTTCCCGGCTGATTCCAGTCTTAGCGCCGGCGACGCAGGGAGTCATTCCCGGAGCAGCAAAAAACGGACTCTGATAATATGCGTCCGTCCGGGCATCATACTTGCCGGAGAATTTAACTTTCCAGAAGCCGGAGGAGTCGGCGTCCTGCGTCCATTCCCCGCCATTTTGCGACAGATCCACTGACAGTTTTCCGGCATCTGCCGGTGCGGGATCAAGCAGCGAAACGTTTTTATCCCCTTGTTTCAATACGATGTTTCTCAAAGTGATGTCAATCGGAAAATTGGTGACTGCTCTGCGGTTGAACACGCCGATCTTCAATTCGCAGCCTCCGCCGGAATACGCTTTTTTCGGAATGTCAAAAGTCCAGCTCCGGTCATGATCGAGGGCAGCATCGCATTCCCAGAGCAGGCGGTCATTGACTTTGATGTAGACAGTATAATATCCGCCATTGCGTTTATCGTTATACGAATCCCGGTAATCCAATTGAATTTTAGCTTCGCGGTTCGGATCAGGAGTAATCTTTCTGCTGATTTCAGCGCGTGCGCCTGCAGCGCCGGTGGTCATTTCCGGAGCGGAAAAAACCGGGGTCAGCAGATAATTTCCGGATATCGGATCCTTTTCCGGCTCGAACCTGACTTTCCAGAATCCTTCACTGTTCTCAAGCCAGGCGGCATTGATGTTGAAAATGGCAAAAAAAGACAACAGACATAAAAGAGACTTCATTTGAAGACATCGCCTTTGTAGTTGAAATATCTATTAGTGCTGCTCGACCAGAATATGCACGGTCGAGCCGGTATCGGCAAAACAGCCGCTTGTTCTTGCCGTCGTCTGATCGACGGCTGCCGCATGCCCGTCGACGAAAGCGGCATTCGCTCTTTGAGAGTGCCGGAGATGCAAGCGATAGTTATTATTGGTTCCGGACCAGGTTGAGTGCATCAGATAAAATTGCTGTGAGGTCGTGGTGTTGATACTGTCGCCGAAGACGATGAAGCCGGAAGGTCTGGGAATCGGCGTATATCCGCCCGTAGACGGGATGGTGGCTGCGTTCCCTCTTAATAGCAGGACGGTTTTACCCCAGATATTATACGCACCCCAGCCGTCGATTGCATTATCGTTGCCGGCGTAAGCTGCAATCATTCCGTAATTATATGTCGAATAGATGTCGCCGTTATTGGCCGGGGCCAGGCCGGCCCAGCCCGGACAAAAACTGAGCGGCAGATTCTGTTTTTTCAGATTGTAGTTGTCAAATTTTTCACCGGGCAGATATTTGCCGCCGACCAAAGTCATGAACCACATCAGATTACCGCCTGAAACCACACTGCCGCGGTAGGATATCGGCAGCCAGCCGATGTTGTCGTTGGCATACATGGTGCCGCCGAGCATAATCTGCTTGAGATTGCTCAGACAGTTAATTTCCTTGGCCTTGCCTCTGGCTTTGTTCAGCGCCGGCAGCAGCATTGCCGCCAAAATCGCGATGATGGCGATCACCACAAGGAGTTCTATTAATGTGAAAATCCTTAATGACCAACGAGTTGCGACTTTAGTTCGCGGTGAGTTGCAGTTCATGTTGCCTCCTCCTTCCTTAATTAGTTCAGTTTATATTCTAAACTTTTTCAGTATTAATGCTCATTGTAATTCTATACGATTGGCCCGGCTTTGTCAACAGCATTCGTTTGTTACTGAGATAATTACTTGCCTGATTGCACAATTACAGAATCCGCCCGGTCGGCAATGCTGCTTGTTTTGAGCAGGCATTGTTGTCTTTACTTTTTAAAAGATGACTCTGCGACAAGCTTGCGCAGCCTGGATTTAAATTTTGCGGAATCCAGCGGGAAATTGATTGTTTTGCCGCAAAGAGAAGAATACAGCATGGCATTCGCCAGTTCTAACGATTTAATGCCTTCGCTGCCTTCCGCCACGAGCGGTTTTCCGTCAATTATCGCATCAGTGAATCCGGTGATCACCAGCTCGGCAGACTGGCTGCCTGGCGGCACGGCAATATCTTCATCGCCGGTTTTAACTTTCGGGAACATTTCATTGAGTTGAAGCAGTTCACCAACCGGTTTTTCAGTCCGCTTAAAGTTAATTTTACCGTCTTCCACGATCACCCGCCCGTTTTCAGCGGTTATTTCCAGCCGATTAGTTCCAGGAGCCTCGCCGGTGGAGGCTATGAATACGGCGGTTGCCCGGTTTGCGTATTCGAAATACGCCATAACTTCATCCTCAACTTCAATATGATGATTTTTACCCAGCACGCAGAATGCTCTAACTTTATCCGGCATGCCGAAGAACCACTGAAAAAGATCAAGCTGATGCGGACACTGGTTGAGCAGTACGCCGCCGCCTTCGCCTTCCCAGGTGGCGCGCCAGGTTCCGCTATCATAATAAGCCTGAGTGCGGAACCAGTCAGTGACAATCCAGTTAATTCGCGTGATGCCGCCGAGTTCACCTGATTCAATCAGTTTCTTAAGCGTCATATTCAGCGGTGATGTGCGCATCTGGAACATCACGGCAAATTTCAATTCCGGATGCTGCCGGTGCGCGGCAAGCATTTTCTCCGCGTCGGCTTTATGTGCTGCAACCGGCTTGTCGCACAGCACATGAAGTCCCGCGTTAAACGCATTGATGGTCAGCGGGGTATGGGAATAATGAGGGGTGACAATTAAGACGGCATCAACCATGCCGGAAGCATACAAATCATGGTGGTCATAAAATGCTTTTACTCCGTGCTCCGCGGCCACACTATCCGCCCTCCGGCGGTTGATGTCGCATACAGCAACCAGCTCCGTCCGCGCTACTTTCTTCAAAGACAATAAATGGCTGGCGCCCATGCCTCCGACGCCAACGATGCCGACTCTGACTTTATTCATTATTCCTTTTCCTGATGTTATTACTCTTTGAAAATCAGCCATGGCAGAAGCTTTTCATGCATCGGTTTCCTGTTTTCCTGAAGTATCCATTCGATCACCTTGCCGTTAAATCCTTCATAGTCCTGATTGATCATCGCCACTCCCGGCGTGCCGGCCAGATTTTCCGCATAATCAAAAACCAGCATGTGGAAATCTCTGCCGGTCAGCATGCCCCGCACTTCGGCCATTGCAATCAGCGGTTCCGCCATCAGGAAATTATCCAGATAGACGCCTTTTACCGGGTTTTTACTATCGAATAAAGCATTAGCTATCTTTTCAATTTCTTTATAACCGCAGTTATATCGGTCAGAATCAATAAACAGCATATCAGGAATCACTCTCAACTTCATCCGTATCGCAAGTTCGTAGAACTCCAGCTGGCGTTCAGCAATGTACGGATATTTGGTCTGAGCCTTGCTGGAAACATACGCGATGTTTTTGCCCGCATGGCCGGTCAGCCACTCCAGCCCTTCTTTGATACCGCTTCTGGAATCCGTGGTGACATAATCATAATCACCGTAAATCCGGTGAATGATCAATTGCGCAACACCGGCATTCCGCAAGTAATCCATAATCATCATCTGGCTGTAGTCCGGACGTTCCCAGATCACGGCATTGCCGCGACTGGCGATTTTCTGGAGGGTTATGTTGATATCTCTGGGGCGGCAGAGCGAACAATCCACATAATGTTGAATTTCCGCCGCCAGCGATCCGGGGCTGAACGCGGTCATCGGGGTAAATTCACTGATAAGATATATTTTGCGGAATTCCCCGCTGCTTGACTGTTTTTCCGCTACAAATGTTCCAGCCCCCTGCCTTGAATAGAGAACTCCGTCACGTTCAAGTTCGCAGACCGCCTTGTCAATGCTGCCGCGGGAACATTTATAACGGCGCATGAACTGGTGCCGGGAATACAATTTATCCCCTGGTTTCAATAACCCGCTTTGAATGTCGGCCAATATTTTTTCTTTTATCGTATCTATTTTAGAAAGCGTCCGCATATATAAGCCCTATGTAAATCATAGTATATATTATAATGCCGGAAACTATTTTTGATATAAGCCGCCGCCATTTTAGTTGCACACTTGCTTAATATATTATATTGATCTTTGTCCATGTCCTGGATTAGAGCAGTATAATAATTCCGCATCAGGCGGCCTGCCCCACAGGCAGCTTCCCATGTGTGTCAAAGCATGCCGCGCCGGCAAATGTACAGGTTCTGTACGCGCAAATATCAGGACTTACAGTTTAAGACTGTATGTAATGGAAGTCTTCATTTTTTTAAACCCGGCTTTTTCATAACTGGCGCGGGCTCTGGCGTGGCCTTCATCTTCATAGCCGGTACTGACAATTGCATATTTCATGCCATGCAGGCGGAAGATTTCCAGAACCTTTGCGTGCTGAGCGGAACCGATGCCCATGCCCTGGCAATCCGGCGCTACGGCATTGTTGCAGATTTCACCGATGCCGGTTTCTTTATTCATATCAAACGTGGTAAAACCGACTATTTTACCGTTGAGTTCGGCAACCAGCACCATGTCCGGAGATCTTTCAGCTTTCTCCCGTATCTGGCGAGCTTTCCCCGCCTGCCAATTGCGGCTTAAGCGTTCAGCGAGGTCATCGTTGCCGATATACTTGCGGTAGCCGTCATGAATGCCCCTCCACGCGCTGACTGCAATCGCGCAGATTGTCTCAATATCGCCGGAACAAACCGGCCGGATGATGATATCTTTCATTGAGTACTTCTAAAGATATTGATAAGCAGGATTTTTTGCCATTGCCGCGGCGCGCGCCAGATAATCATCCAGCGGTTCCAGTTCATACTCCCGAACCAGGTCGGCGACAGTAAAATCATCCGAGTTGCTGTAAAGCAGCACCGAAGCAAGCCGGCCGGTATCGTCTATCTCGACTTCGGGGCCGTATTTTTTCTTGATCTCAGTCAGTTTCGGCCAGTTGTAATCCAGATGCAGCAGAACGCGGTCAAGATTGATAACAGCCGTGACATGGTTGAAATAGTTCGTCGTTTCGGCAAGGGTGCGGCCGTTCGGCGCGATTATGGCGCTGGGCATGATCAATGACGGCGACACCGCCCCGACAAAGAACGAACGGCATGAATATGCCCAGTATTCCTGCATCAGGCCGCCGTGATAGAACGATGAAAACATGATGATGTCCGGCTGCTGCGCGGCGTAAGCCAGGCGGAGTTCGTCAAAGTTCAGATCGAAGCAGATGACTCCGGCAATTCTGCCGCAATCGGTTTCGATGACCTGATGTTTCGTGCCCGCCTTGATGCCTTCCTCCATTTCGCCGATTGTCAGAAAGTTTTTCTCATATCCGCCGAGCAGTTTACCCGAACGGCTGATGAAACGGATACCGTTGACCAGCTTGCCGGCGGGGTCAAAGTAATCAGTCGAATAGCCGATATTGCAATTGTTTTGTACCGCGATTTCCGCCAGCATGTCATAAATCCGGTTGCCGCGGACACGGAAAAAATCCTGCCTAGTGAATCCGGCGGTTTCATCCGCCGGGGCATCGCAGATTTCCGGCAGCAGAATAAAATCCGGACGCTCCGGCAGAACTTTTTCCAGTTCATTTCTGATATGTTTCGAAACCTGAATGACAAAATCCTCCGCGGAGCTGTTTGCCGGCTGAATCAGCGCGGGAACAATTGTACTTATCTTTATTTTCTTTGACATCTTAAATCCTTCTGTTTTATAATTAAAATACATTGGGAAAATATAAAAAGATATAGCATAAATTATCGTTTCTATGGCAAAATTCAACGGACTGGGTTCTAATTTTAGATTGAACTGGTCTCCGGGCGGGCGATCCATTTCTCAATGACTTCAGCAAACTTTTTGAATGAAATTGGTTTGGCCAGGTAATCCTGCATGCCGGCGGCAATACATTTCTCCCGGTCTCCCTGAAACACATAGGCGGTCATGGCGATTACCGGAACGTTGTGATCCAGGACGGCTGACACCGGATTCCGAATCCTGCCGGTTACTTCAAACCCGTTCATTTCGGACAATTGAATATCCATCAGCACCAGATCGTAATGTTTTCTGCTCAATGCAATAATGGCATCCGGACCATTTGAAGCGCCATCAGCTTTATATCCGAGACGATGCAGCACTTCAACCGTCATTTGCTGGTTGATCATATTGTCTTCAACCACCAATATATGCCCGGCTTTGCAAATTTCACCGGCTTTGCGCAAAACTGATTGCTCGTTATTGTTGTTATAACCCGGATCCGGAAGCTTGCTGAAACCCAGCCTCAAAGTAAACCAGAAAGTAGAGCCGCTGTCGGGTTCGCTCTCGGCGCCGATATGTCCGCCCGTCATTTCAACCAGTTGCCTGGATATTGCCAGCCCCAGACCGGTCCCGCCGAATTTCCTGGATACGGATGAGTCGCTTTGAGTAAACGGCTTAAACAGCGCCTGAATTCTGTCCGGCGCTATTCCAATGCCGGTATCCCTGACTTCAAAACGAATCATTGCGCCATTTTCATCTTTTGATTCAGTCTTCAGATGAAGAGTAATTTTCCCCTGATGCGTAAATTTGACGGCATTACCGATCAAATTAATCAATATCTGTTTAAGCCGCACCGGGTCGCCTACCGCTCTCATCGGGATATCCTGTTCAATGGAGCAATTCAGTTTCAGATTTTTTCCCTGGGCGCGCAATGACATCAACTCAACGACTTCAATGACGGTTTTTCTTAATTCAAAATCCAGCATTTCCAGTTGAAGTTTTCCGGCCTCGATTTTGGAAAGATCCAGAATGTCATTGATGATCGAGATCAGCGAACTGGCGCTGTCCCGGATCATTCTGGCGTATTTATTCTGCTCCTCGTTCAAGTCGGATTCAATCAATAGTTCGGTCATGCCGACAATACCGTTCATCGGCGTCCGGATTTCATGACTCATATTGGACAGAAAATGACTTTTGGCCGAATTTGCTTCATCCGCCTCTTTTTTAGCGGCAATCAATTCTTTTTCCGTCTGCTTATGCCGGGTAATTTCGCGGATGAATGAGAAAAGCAGCGCGGAAAGCAGCAGGGTCAGCATCAAACCTGCCGGTAGAATCAGCCAGTAAATGGATGAAAGATTATTATCTATATAATCGCGGTCGGCGTAAATATTGACACACCAGGTTCTCGCGGAAAAGTTGAACTTGTGCTTGTTCGACAAAAATGTCGCGTTGGCGGGCAGCTTGTCACTTACGGAAGTCTTGATCCCGGCAGTACAGGCATGTATGGTAAAAAGATTTTCCGGCGGCGGAATCGTAATATCCTGAAGCTGAATTATTAAATGCTGCGGCCAGTCAGATGCCGATGCTGCTTTTATAATGTCTCCGCTCCGGAAAACTCCGGCGATGAAACCCATCAGGGCAGTCCGCCGCTGTTCCGCATTATCACGCGGCATTTTGTTATAATACACCGGCAGGAATACGAGAAATCCATACTGCTGCTCTTTCTCCTGGATCATGCGGATCCGCCGTGTAACAATCGCCAAACCGGTGTCAGACGCTTTTTCCATGGCTTCGCGGCGGACAGGGTCGGAACTCACGTCGAAACCCAGTGTCAATTTATTGCCTTGCACCGGGGTGACGAGCTGTATTGGATAGTAAATATCTCTTTCTCCGGCCTTGACGATACTTCTGTCAGTGCCGAATTCTTTGATTTCAAAAGGCAAAGCGCCGCCGTTTTTATTAAGTTTCTCGAAAAGCGCACGCTCGGCATTGGAAACTTTGGGAATCCATTCAATGGCTTTGATTCCGGGATTATCCTGTAATTCAGAAATTACGAATTTTGCAAATTCGTCTTTGGTCAGGCTTTTGGAGGTAATATAAAAATTGCGAACCGTATCCAGAACGATAAGGTGCTCCTTGAGCTTATTCTCAATAATGCCGGAAACAAAAAAAGCATCCAGTTTGAATTGAAAAGCACCATAGACCAGGTAAAAAAGGATCGCAAGGATAAAAAAGCGCCTGACTCATTAGAAAAGAAAACGTTCTATTTTACCTACAACCTGCAAACTGACCAATTATCAGAACTTAAAAACTACGATAAAGTAAAACCAAAACCGGCCTGGGCATCTATTGCTCCGGATAGTTCTGCAGTCGTGTTTTCTAAAAACAACAACTTATACTGGATGGACAAGGATAATTATAAAAAGGCCCTAAA
>CAIJKT010000335.1 GCA_903821255.1 uncultured Lentisphaeria bacterium
AATATTGTGACACTCCGCAAACCGAAAGGGCGGAGAAACTGGGAATACAAAATAAACCTAAATGCAGGAGGCCATATTATGTCTACTCGACCGGAGTGGCTGTCCAAAATGGCCCATAAGACCCATAGGACCCAGATTACGAAAACCGTGTTGTGCTCAGCCATTGTCCAAAGTGTCGGAGTGGCCTGAATTTCATTAGCTGCGGGGCTTGGCCTTGCGGGTGGGATCGGCTTCGGCGGGGTTGTCAGGCCAGTGATGTTTGGGATAGCGGCCTTTCATTTCCTTCTTGACCAGTTCCCAGGAGCCGTGCCAGAATGCCGGCAGATCGGAGGTGATTTGAATCGGGCGCATGGCCGGAGAAAGCAGCCGGACCCGCAGCTTGATGCGGCCGCCGCCGATGGAGGGGTGAACGGCACAGCCGAACATTTCCTGAACCCGCACCGGCAGTTCGGGTTCGTCAGTCGAATAATCAATCCGGATGCGCGAACCGGTCGGAACCGTAAAACGCTCCGGAAATTCGCGTTCCAGTCTGGAACTTAATTCATAGCCGAGGGCGGTATTAAGCACGGTCTTCAGGTCAAGTTTTCTGAGCGCGTCGAACGAGCGGATACCGGCGAGGAACGGTTTCAGCCAGACATCCAGCGAATGCAGCAGGGCTTCGTCCGACCAGTCCGGCCAGACGGCAGGGGCCAGCTTGCCGGCGAAATTGACGCGTTCCCGCATTGAGGCGGTTTCATCGGACCAGGGCAGAACTTGCAGTCCGGTTTCCCTGATGCCCTCGATGATGGCGGCGGCGATGAGTTCCGGCGCTGGGTTGCTGAGCGGCGCGGAGTTCAGCACCAGCATTCCCAGCCGGGTTTCGCGGACTATCGCGGCGGCCTGTCGCTCCCGGTCGAACCGCATGGAATCCACGGCGGTGATCATGTCCGCGAAATGTTCCCGCAGTTCAGCTTCCGTCAAGGGCGCGGCGAGCTGGATCTTGGCATCGGCGCCGGCGCCGTCAAGCCTGGCGGCGACAATGAATTCGCTGGAGGCAACGCTTTCGGCCTCGGCAAAACGCGCTCCGCGTCCGCCGCTCAGCAGATAATTCAGGGAGCCGGGTTTGCGTTTTTTCCCGATGCGGTCGGGATAAGCGAAGGCGGTGAGCAGTCCGGCATGGTCAAAGTCGTGCGGCTGGTATTTTTCGCCGAGGATGCGCAGAAGCTGATCGCGGATAGTCAATACCTGGCGGCGGGTCCCGTTCAAGGCTGTGACGGTATTTTCACTGTCGCCGCGCAGCATTTGCAGGCGGGTCCTCAGATCGGTTCCGGCCTGCGCCTGGCTGCCGGCAATGTCCCGTTCCTCCAGCAGCGCGGCGATCTCGCAGCCGAGCGCGGCCAGATGGAGTTTGCCGGCATGCAGCAGCATGGCGCCCAGACGCGGATGCACCGGCAGCGCCGCCAGTTGTTTTCCGGCGTTGGTGATGCGGCGGTCATGACCTGTTGCCCCGAGTTCGCGGAGCAGTTCCGCCGAAGCGTTAAGCGCGGCTTCCGGGGGCGGGTCGAGCCAGCGGAGCCGCCCGGCTTCGGTTCCCCACAAGGCCAGTTCCAGACAGAGCGGCGCGAGGTCGGCCTCATATATTTCCGGACGGCTGAAATCCTCCAGCCGCAGATGGTCGTGTTCGCTCCACAAACGGCAGCAGATGCCGGGCTCCATGCGGCCGGCGCGGCCCCGGCGCTGTTCGGCGGAGGCCTTCGAAATATGCACGGTCCGCAGCGCGGTCATGCCGGTGGCCGGGTCGAACAGCGCGGTTTTGGCGTAACCGCAGTCCACGACCATGCGGACGCCTTCAATGGTCAAGCTGGTTTCAGCGATATTGGTGGACAGCACGACTTTGCGTCTGCCCGGCGGCGGCGGCAGCAGCGCGGCATCCTGCGCCTGGCGGTCGAGACTGCCGTGCAGCGGCGCGATGATTACGTCGTCCGCCACTCTGCCGTGCAGAATTCCGGCGGCGGCGCTGATTTCACCCGCACCGGGCAGAAAGACCAGGATGCTGCCGGGTTCCTCCTGCAGCAGTTTCAGGACGGTCCTGGCGGCGGCGGCCGGCAGATCGCGCAGATCCGGCGCGGTATTCCAGCGGGTTTCAACCGGGAAAACCCGGCCTTCGGCATGGATTGACCGGCATTCGCCGAGCATTGCCGTGACTGCGGCGACATCCAGGGTGGCGGACATCACCAGCAGCCTCAAATCGTCGCGCAGCCCCTCCTGGATGTCGAGGCACAGCGCCAGCCCCAGGTCGGCATTCAGGCTGCGTTCGTGGAATTCATCGAAAATGACCATGCCGATGCCGGAAAGTTCCGGATCCGACTGTAACTGCCGGGTCAATATGCCTTCGGTGACGATCTCAATCCGGGTGTTGCGGCCGATCCGGTTTTCGCCGCGGATTCTCCAGCCGACAGTCTGTCCGGCATCCTCTCCGAGCAGGCTGGCGATGCGGCAGGCCGCGGCCCGTGCGGCGGCGCGGCGCGGTTCCAGCATCAGGATGCGCTTGCCGCGCATCCACGGTTCATCCAGAAACGCCTGCGGTGTCAGCGTGGTTTTGCCGGTTCCCGGCGGCGCGGACAGCACCGCCCGGCGGCCGGAACGCAGCGCCTCCAGCAGTTCAGGCAATACTTTAACTATTGGCAGATCGTTATTCATGCTGTTGATTTATCCGAATATCCACATTGCCGCCATGATGGCAATGGTCAGGGTGAAAATGGACGACAGATATACCCAGAAGAGCAGGGTTGAAAGACCAGCCTCAAGCTTGTGATTGGACAGCGACGCCATGACGATAAGGTTGGTGGCCGAGGGTGAACCGGCTTCCACGATCAGCACCAGCGCCAGCAGCAGGCTGGACGGGAT
>CAIJKT010000336.1 GCA_903821255.1 uncultured Lentisphaeria bacterium
GTCCAAAATGAGGGAGAGCGGTGTCCAAAATGGGGAGAGGCGGCCGGGTATTATTGCGCGATATAAACTGATATTCAATATATTTACAGATTGGCCGGTTGACAAAATCTAGACCATAGGGTATAGATATTGATATGACGAAAATTTACAAGAAACATCAGGCGGTAAAGGAAGACCTGACGGAGCTGGTTAAATCACTGGCTTCCGCCGGCAGATATCTGCTGCCGCCGGAACGTGAACTTGCCGTATTGCTGGAGTCCAGCCGGATGACTTTGCGGAAAGCGATGGAGGAAGTGATTGCCGACGGGCTTGTCCGGCGGGAAGGACGGAAAAATGAAATCGTCAATTCGTCCGGTTTGCTGCGCGACTGCGGCAGAATCCTGTTTATCGCTTCCGGTGTTCAAAATACATTTCACCTCCATGCGCTGGAACGTTTGTGGCTGAATTTCGCACCGATGGCAAAGATGCGGGGGGCGGATATCAGTCTGCTGCTGACAGATTCAACGACCAGCTTCAATCTTATTGAAACACAAACCCGGCAGGCGGATATCGTTCTGATCTCTCCGTTCAAATGTGATGTGCCGGATGAACAGGTAATGACATATCTGCAGGAGCTGGAAAAGCGGAAGCCGGTGATTGCCCTTACAGAGTATTATTCCGGGACGGTAAAAAACATTGTCAGCCTGGACAATTACGCGGCCGGCGAGATGGCGGCGGAAGCGCTGGTAAAGGCCGGATACGGCAGAATTTTCATGACGGGATATGATGTAAGAAAGCGGAACAGGGACAAGTCTTTTGAAAAACGCATTGCCGGATTCTCGGATGTGCTGAAACGGCACGGGCTGCTGCGCAAAAATAGTGTCAGGCTGGTTGAGAGAACGGCGGGCGGCTACGGCATAAAGTGCCGGGAAATTCTTAACCGTGCAGTGGAGGCGGGGGATGATGCGGTATTCATTTATTCTGACGAATCCATCCAGATGATCGTTTCGGATATTTGCGCTTCCGGAGCGGTGCCGGACAAGTTCGGCATTATCTCGCTGAACGGCTGCGGCGATTCACTGCGGAACATTCGCCGGTTTCGTGCGTCAGCCATGCCACGCTGGGAGTGGCCGAGGCGCTGCTGAAAGTGCTGGCTGACTTCAGTTTGAAACGTCTGGAAATGCCGGTCAATATCCTTGTCAGGCCGGAGCTTTACGACAAGGGGACAATAAGAAATCTTTTTAAAATTAAATCCAATAAAGGAGTACTGTGAAATGATCAACATGCATCCCGACAGTTCCATGTTTGCCGGCGCAACCTGGATATGGCCGGTAAATGAGGAAGTCAATTATCTTGACAACCGGACTCAGGCGCGGAAGGAATTCCGGCTTGATCATGTGCCCGCGAAATGCGAAATCTGCATTACCGCTGATTCGCTTTATATTCTTTATGTCAACGGACAGTATGTGACGCGCGGACCGGCCAGAGGATATCACGGCTGCTGGCCGTTTGACCGGGTGGACATTGCGCCGTTCCTGAAAAAGGGTAAAAACGTGCTGGCGGTCATGGGGTATCAGTACGGCACTTCCACTTTCACCTATTTATATGCCGACGAGGCCGGCATCCTGCTTGCGGGATCGGCGGATGATGTTCTGCTGAACACCAACCGCACCTGGAAAATCCGCAAAGCGCCGGGCTACACGCGTGGCGTGGCGCGGCTTTCGCTGCAGCTCGGCTTCCAGGAATTCTATGACGCCTCGGCCGACCCGCTGGACAACTGGAAAGACCTGGAATATGACGACAGCGGCTGGCCGGCCGACAACCACGTCACGCGGACTCCCGGCGCGATGCCCTGGCACAGCTTCGAGGAAAGGGGCATTCCGCTGTTGACCGGTGATCTGCTGTTTCCGGAAAAAGTCGTCGCCGAATCCGCCTGGCAGTGCGGCAGGGATTTCGCCCTGCCGCAGAACCTGGTCAAGCTTTACTGCAACGAAAAATGTGAATGGGTGCCGTTTGACGGCAAAAGCAGCCCGCAACAACTGGCGTTTGCCGCGTGGGACCCGGATGAAGCCCATGCGCTGCTGCTGGACTTCGGCCGCGAGGTCGTCGGCACGCTGCTGGCGGAGACGGAAACCGCTCAGGCCGGCGGCCTGGTTGATCTGCTGGTTTCTGAAAGTTTGAACGGCGTCACCCCGGACATTCTGAATACGGACACGATTCACTGCCGCCAGGCTTTCGGCAACCGGCTGAAACCGGCTGCCGGGGTCACCCGCCACGAATTCCTGCAGATCTGGGGATTCCGCTATCTGGTGGTCGCCGTGCGCGGCAATCCCGCGGACATTGCCGTGAAAATATCTTTGCGCCAGACCGTCTATCCGCTGAAGATCGCCGGACGCTTCGAATCCTCCGATAAACGTCTGAACGACATCTGGGACATGTGCGTCCGCACCCAGCAGAGCTGCATGCTGGACGCTTATGTCGACTGCCCCTGGCGCGAACAGGCCCAGTGGTGGGGCGATGCCTGCGTACAGGCGCGGAACACCTTCGCGCTGGCCGCTGATCCCAGACTGCTGGCCAGAGGCATCAGGCAGCTCGGAACGCAAAAGACTTTCAGCGGGCTGACCTATGGTCATGCCCCGACCTGCGCGCATCACTGCATTCTGCCCGACTTCTCGCTGACCTGGATTGTCACGCACTGGCTTTACTACTGGCAGACCGGCGACCTTTCCCTCTTTGTCGAGATGAAAGACCGGATCAACGAGGTGCTGGAATACTTCCGCTGCAACCTCGGCAAAAACGGGCTGCTCACCTATGACGACCGCTACTGGCTGTTCCTGGACTGGTGCAGTGATCTGCATCGCGACGGCGTTCCCGCGGTGCTCAATCTCCAGTATCTGCTGGCGCTGCGCTATGCGCGGCAGATGGCCGAAATGGCCAAGTTCAAGGAACTGGAAAAGGACTGCCGGTATCGCGCCGACAAGCTGCTTGCGGCAATCAGAACTCATCTGTATGACCGCCATGAAGGCATGATTTACGACGGCATTGACAAGGAGGGCAGGGCGGTCAAAGTTCAATCCCCACACACTGCCGCGCTGGCGGTTATGCTGGATATTTTTCCGGAGAGCCATGACAAATTTCTCGACCGGGTCCTGCTGCCGCTGATTAAGAATGCGGAAGTCAGGTCTGCCTATATGCCGTCCTCTTTCTTCATGTACTATATCTTTGAAGCGCTCAAGCGCAAAGAGGTCAAACAGGAAGTTGTTGACTGCATCCGCCGCTGGTGGGGCAACTGGGTCGATGAAGGCCTCGCGACCGTTCCGGAGAACTGGAACTGGCAGCAGCAGCGCGGCAACTGGAGCCTCTGCCATGCCTGGACCGCTCATCCGCTGGCGCACTTCCAGGAAATCATTCTCGGAGTCAGACAAATAGCGCCCGCGTGGAAAAGTGTTTTGTTCAGGCCGTGCGCCGTCAGAGGCCAGAAAGCCGAAGGCGTCGTTCCCACTCCCTACGGCAATATCAAATGCGGCTGGGACTGGACCGGCAGCGACCTGATCAAGCACATCGAAGTTCCGGAAGGCACTGACGTCCGGGAATAGCGGGTTGCAGTCTCTTTAGTGCGGGATCTTGCGGCAGCGGTAACAAAGAAAATTGATAAAGGTTTAACTTAACCGGGACAGTGGGAAAAATGCGGACAGTTAACCAGAACATTAACCGGATGCCGGAATCGGCGACCGGAGCGCTGCGGATTCAGAAAGCCGTTGTGCTCAACTGGGCTCCGAAATATAAGTTCCCGGCTATTGCGTCAGTCCGGTCAGGCGCTTGAAGTTGCCGGAAAGCACGGCTTCGAGTTCGGCTTCGGTCAGATGCTCGAAAAACACCGCCTGGAGATTCATGGACGGATTGCATATCGGGAAATCGGAACCGAAAAGTATCTTGTCCATGCCGGCCGTATCAATGCCGTAACGCAGCATTCCCCACCGGAAAAGACCGGTTCCGGAAAGGTCAAGGTAGGCATTGGGATGGGTTTTGATGAATTCAAAACGGGTTCTCATTTCCTGTCCGTCGCACGGATGGGCAAGCACGAGCTTCAGCTTCGGGAAGTTTTTACAGACGGTTTCCATTTCGTCGAATCCGAAGGTGTGGATATTGACCGGTATGTCAAGCTCCTGAATCAGGTCGTAAATCTTAAACATGCCGTCGTCGAGGTAGGATGAATAGTCCATGAAATAGCCGACAAGTTCGCCGATCCAGCGGACATTCTCCCGGTGGTAAAGCTCTTCAATCTCGCGGCACGACTCATCCGGGCAGGAGGGCAGGATGTGGATACCCGGAATGAAGAAGTCCGGATACCGGTCCCTGAATGCCAGCGCTTCGCGGTTAAGCGCTTTGATCTGGTCGAATGACGGCCTGGTCATGCGCTTGATAACCGAGCCGCAGCATTTAGCGATGCCGGCGCGTTTCATTTCTTCGACAAAAATATCAGGAGTTTCTGTTCCGGGGAACCAGGCGGTGTTGTTTTCCGTGCTTAAAAACGGGTGAATGTGGCAGTCAATGATCTCAAATTCCATGATTTCCATGATCGTTCTCCTGAATGATTAATCCTGATTATAATTGACTTTGCTGGATGAGAGAGTTTCATGCCGCCCGGCGGCGCTGAGCATAATTCCGAATGCGATCAGCGTGGACAGCAGCGAGCTTCCGCCATAACTGAGCACCGGCAGGGTGATGCCGGTGGCCGGCATCAGCGTGACGTTGACGCTGATGTGAATCAGCGCCTGCACCGCAAAAATCAGCCCGATGCTCAGCACAAAAACCTTGCGGAAGTTTGTTTCCGACTTGAGGGCGAGCTTGAACACGGCGAAGACCAGGATACCCATCACTATGATCAGGGGAAACGTTCCGGCGAATCCCAGCGATTCCGTCAGCGAAGCGAATACGGAGTCGCTGTGAGCGAGCGGCAAATAGGAGTTCGCCCATAGCGCCTTGCCCCATTTCATCCCCCATAGCCCGCCGCGCGCCATGGTGAACTGGAATTGGCGGATATGCCAGCCGAACCCCAGCGGATCGAGCTCGGGGTTCAGATAACCTAGAATGCGGTTGAATAAGTAGGGATTGAAATTTATAATCCAGCCGGCGGCGGAAAACAATGTCGCGGGAACCAGCAGCAGATGCCAGACGGAGCCGTTCATCAGCCAGTAGACAATAATGAATCCGGCAATATATACCAGCGCCGTGCCGAAATCCGGCTGCAGGGCAATCGGCAGCACCCAGAGCAGAGTTATCAGCCCCATGCCCGCAAACCGCTGCATCCCGGGCCGGAATTTGCCGCCGAAATGGCATAGCGACAGAATGAAAAAGCCCTTGGCCAGTTCCGACGGCTGAATGAAAATGTTGCCGATCATAAACCAGCCTTTCATGCCGTTGATCCTGACGCCGAAAATCAGCACCGCCAGCAGCGGGATGTAAAACAGCACGGTCAAAATCTCGACATTATCCCGGTAGACTGAAAACGGCACCCGGGCACAGAGCATCATCACCCCCATGCCGAACACCAGCCACAGCAGTTGTCTGCCGACAAAATAAAAAGGCGAAACGGCATACATGGTGGCATTGTAAATCGCCAGGCATCCCCAGAGCCCCAGCAGAAACAGCAGGCCCTGGATCAGCATTGCCAGCGGGAATACCGAAGACTCCCCGGAAACGGCGGCAAAGTATTTATCTAATATTTTCATTTTGCTCCCGATTTACCTTAATTCCTTTTAATGTCTTCGATGCTGACATCAAGCTTGACATCATTGCCGGGAACGGCTCTGCGCTTGAGCAGCCAGGTGCCCTGCACCCAGTTCTTATGCCGGTCCAGCATCACTTCATATATCCCGCCAAGACCGGACAGCACGTTGTCATAATCTTTTTCAATGCCGCTGACGCCGTGCTGATTGCCGTCTTTAAACTCAACCCGCCCGATGTAATTTCTCACTTCCGCATAATCAACGACTTTACGTTCGGTCCGCGACAATATTTTCAGGTCGGGAAATTTGGTAAGCAATGGTTCCAGCGCGATGATTTTTTCAGGGGATATTTCGCGTTTCAGCATAAAAACTGAATCTTTGACCCGGTGAAGCGCAGCTTCCGGCATGATCTCCGCGACCTTCCGCAGTACCATGCTTCTGATATTCGGGTCTTCTTCCAGGCTTATCAGATAGAGGTCAAAGTACTTCTCAGACCATGCCAGCACCCGGTCGTTCTTATCAAGAATCCTGCCGCGTCCGGCATAATAAGTCCCTTGGCGAACCGCAATCTTATTGCCGAGTTCAATATATTTCTGGCGGGCAAACACCGAATAGTAAAAGAGCCAGCAGGAGGCCAGAACAGCCCAGATCAAAATACACCACAGGAGGCGCACCGCCCGTAATTTAAAATTGTCCGTACTGTTTTCCATGCTTCAGCCTTGATTTCCGTAAGCTTATTCTGAGCTGCTAATATAATTTGAATTCAAGCAGAATCAATCAATTATTGGAAATCTTCCATATCGAAAAGCACGAAATCTGTTCAAGCCCGGCATACCTGAACATCAGACTAAACCATTTATTGCTTCAGCGCCTGCATTGCTTCAGCGGTGGCCTGTGCCAGGGAACTGTTATAGACCGCAAAGGAGCCGTCTGAAGTAGTTATTGTCTGGTCTGTTGGATAAATATAGCCGGACCAGTGGGTGCCTTGAGTGCCGTTTAAACCTTTCACAAAAATATTGCCATATTCACCATACAGCAATGTCCGGTCTGCCGCCTCGGCATAACCAACCGCGCCGTTGGCGTGCGGCCTGATTGCAGTAAACCGGACATATTTGCGTTTGCTGAAAAGGAATGCCTGAATATGATCGATCTGCTTTGAAAGTTCCTCATCCCGCTGTTCAACGGCGGCGTTGGCGGAAGCCCTTTTCAGAGCATCCTTATAGAGCATATTCTGATATTCCCGTGCATGCTTTTCAAACTCCGCAGCTCTGATTTCGGTGTAGCCGAACTCTTTCCGGATGTCTTCGGTCAAATCCCTGAAGTCCAGGCCTTTGATCACTGTTGCGCCGTCAGGTTTTTCATAAGCTATGGTAATTCCCACAGGCGAAGAATTAGTAATAATAACATTTTTGTACGTAGCTCCGTCCAGCGTGGTAATATCACGCGCGGAAACCGTTGAGATCATGCAAAAGGCGATTAAACAGCAAGCAAGCAACTTCATTTTAAAACCTCCCCTGGTTATTCTATAATGTATACGGCATCAGGCAATTTTAACAGGCTTATTGCCCCGCCTGTATCGCCAGCATTGCATCTGCGGTAGCTTGTGCCAGCGAACTGTTATAGACAGCAAAAGTGCCGTCTGTGGTAGTTACCTTCTCATCGGTCGGATAAATATATCCGGACCAGTAGGTTCCCTGCGAGCCGCTTAAACCCCGCACAAAAATATTGCCGTAATCACCGTACAGCAATGTCCGGTCTGCCGCTGTCGCATAACCGATCAGTCCGTCTTTGTGCGGCCTGATTGCAGTAAACTCGACATATTTGCGTTTGCTGAAAAGGAAAGCCTGTATATGGTCGATCTGCTTTGAAAGTTCCTCGTCCCGCTGTTCCACGGCGGCATTGGCGGCGGCCTTTTTCAAGGCGTCCTTGTAGAGCATATTCTGGTATTCCCGGGCATGCTTTTCAAACTCCGCAGCTCTTACTTCGGTATAGCCGAACTCTTTCCGGATGTCTGCCGGCAGATCTCTGAAGTCCAGCCCCCGAAGCACAGTCGAACCGTTCGGCTTATCATACATTATGGTAATTCCCACAGGCGAAGAGTCGGTGACAGTAACATTCTTGTATGTAGCTCCGTCCAGCGTGGTAATATCACGGGCGGAAACCATTGAGAACATGCAAAAGGCAATTAAACCGCAAACAAACAACTTCATTTTAGAACCTCCACAGGTTATTTACTGTAATAAGAATAATCAGCCTGAACCGCAAATCAAGCACATAATCGCGCAAACCGTTCAAAAAAATCAAAAAAAGAAAAGAAAACAA
>CAIJKT010000337.1 GCA_903821255.1 uncultured Lentisphaeria bacterium
AGGCAGAAGTAAAACGACACATATTCCAAGAGAACTTGTAGAAGAGGTAAAAACATGGGTAGCGGAAAATCGCCGCATCAAAGCACTAATGAAGGAGATTGCCTCGCTGAGCGAGCAGATCATCAGGCTTCACGTAAAAACAAACCGGGCCGCAAACCAGAACCGAAAGAGTGCGGCGGAATAATCGCGAATCTTCCGGCGGCGGCGCTGGAACATTTTTTTCCGTGCTTCCGCGTCTGGCTTGAATCCATGAAAGATCCGCGCAATCCGGCGAGAACAGTGTACAGCGTGAATCATTTGATTGCTTCATCTTTGCTGATGTTTCTCACCCATATGAAGTCACGCCGTCAGTTAGGCGCAGACAGCCGGACTCCTGAATTTCTGCAAAATCTGCTTGTTTTTGCCGGAAGCGCAGAAGAGGCCATGGCGCATCCGGATACGATGAACGCCTTTTTAAAAAACTCGAAATCAAGGAGCTTCAACGTGTTTTACGCTTGATGATAAAGGCGCTGACAGGCGCAAAGATCCTTGACAATTTCCGGTTTGACGGCGCGTTCCGCATTGCTGTTGATGGCGTATGTTTTGCATCGTTTGACCGGCCGCATTGTGAACACTGCCTGCGACGGACCAAGGACGGGAAAACGACCTATTTTCATTACGCTCTGGTCGCCATGCTGGTGACTCCGTGCGGACTGGTATTGCCGATGGAGGTGGAGTTCATTGAAAACACTGACGAACACGGCAAGCCGCGTTCAAGCGATGATGAATTCAAAAAACAGGATTGTGAACTGAAGGCTTTTTACCGTCTCGCCGCCAGCTTGAAGGAACATTATCCAAGGCTTCCGATATGCCTGCTGCTGGACGGTCTTTACTGCAATCAGAACGTCCTCTCCATCTGCGAGAAAAATCAATGGGATTACTTTATCACGCTGCAGGATAATTCGGTTCCGGCCATTCAAAAGAAGATTCAAGCTGACCTGAATGCCCATCAGGAAAACCGGCTGCATCGGCAAAATAAAGAAGTGGCACAAGATTATTCGTGGACAAATCCAATCCCGCACACCTTCTGGAATAACTGGAAGAAAGGAGACAAACATTACATGTTTGCCATTTCCTGCCTGGAGACCAGGAATAAAATAACTTCAAAGTTCGTATATCTGTGCAACTCCAAGCCGGATAAAAATAATATCGAACAACTAATCAATGAAGGAGGACGACAACGCTGGAAGATCGAGAATCAGGGATTCAATACGTTGAAAAATCATGGGATGGAACTGGAACACGGATTCGGCATCACCGGAAACTGTATGCAAAATTATTTTTTGCTGCGGTTGATCGCTCTTATAGTAGAACAACTGATGCTTCACTCAAACATGTTCAGAAAATTGCAGGCGGTGAACTCAAATCATGACATAATTCAAAAACCGGTCATCGCATTCTTTCGCAGCATGAGGTCAATGGCAATTCAGCTTTTAGCCTCGCTGAGAATGCAGCTCATTGTTCTGCCTGACATCTCAGCATGGCGCGTTTCCATGAATTCCACTTGAAAATCAAGCCGTCTACAAGTTTCAGTTCTACCCATGATAAAATTGCATAAGCTTCGTATATACATTAAAAAGGCAATCTCGCGCCCTAATGGTTTTACTGCGCCAATCTGACGCTCGGCTTAAAATGTGATTCTTCAAAGCTGGCCTGGACTGATAATCCGGTGGACACACGGCAAAACGCCATGTATATTAGCGAAATAATAATCAACCCGGAAAACACTCTGGTATGGATTTAAAAGAAAATCAGGAAAAGTTTTTTACCTATGACA
>CAIJKT010000338.1 GCA_903821255.1 uncultured Lentisphaeria bacterium
CGCACTCGGTGATGATTTTTGCGTATTCGGTGCGTTTGTCGGTTGTAAGGTCTTTACGCTGAATAAGTTCAGCAAATCCAAGTATCCCGTTCATCGGCGTTCTGATTTCATGCGACATGTTGGCCAGGAAGATTGATTTCAGCTTGTCAGATTTTTCCGCCTTTTCCTTGGCCGACACCAGTTCGTTCTCAAATCTTTTGCGTTCGGTTATGTCCTGAATGTAAACGCAGGCATACTCGATAGTTCCAATCGAAAGGTAGTCCACGGTATATTCTATCGGGAAGGAAAGGCCTGTGACGCTGTGCGTCTGTTCACTTTCCCCGCGGATTGTCTTGATTTCTTTTAAACTTTCCCAGATTGCCGCGACCGATTCTTTTTGCTTATTGTCATTGTTGTCAATAAACAGGACCGGAATGTTTTTCAATTCTTCGCGCGAGCATCCCACCCGGTTCACGGCGGCGGTATTGGCGTAGTGGCATGTGCCGTCGGGATTGCAGATGAAAATCTCGATGGCGGAATTGTCCACCGCGAATTTGAGGATATTGCGTTCCGTTTCAATTTTCCTGCTTTCAGTCAGGTCGGAAAAGAAACCGACAGAGCATTTCCTGCCATCCAGTTCAATGGCCGATGCGTTGATTTCCGCCGGGATTATTACTCCGTCCTTTCTTTTGCATCTGGCCTCGGAGACAATTACTTTTTCGCCGGGCGCAATCTTAAACCATTGGGAATCAAGTTCAAAACTGTCCTCCGGGTGAATATCCTTTAAGGATATCCGGAGAATTTCTTCGGGCGAATAATTGAGCATCTGGCAGATGGTTTTGTTGGCATGTTTGATTTTGCCGTTCTCGCGGTCGATGACCAGAATACCTTCACCGGCGCCTTCAAACAGCGCCCGGTATCTGCGCTCTGAATCATACAGCGCCTCTTCGACCCGGCGGGTTTCAGTTATGTCCTGAATTGTTCCGAAGGAGCGCACCGGCTTATTGCTGCTGTCATAAATGTGGATGCCTCTTTCATGAACATATTTAACGGCGCCGTTTCTCAGCAGCAGACGATGCATGTGATTGAAAGAAGTCTTATTCTGCAGCGATTTCAGGAATACTTCCTCCACTCCTGCTCTGTCGTCCGGATGGATGTACTGCAGCGGAGCTTTTTGAGTGGGCGTAAAGGCGGCATCCTTGAACTGGATAATATTATAAACCTGATTTGACCATGTCCAGACGGTCTGGTTGTGATCATACTCCCAGTGTCCGAGATGGGCGGTTTTTTCCGCTTCCTCCAGTCTTTCAGTATATTCTTTCAGCCGCTGCTGGGTTTTCACCCGGTTGTCAATATTGGTGTTGGTGCCGGTGATGCGCATCGGCTTGCCGGCCTTGTCCCATTCCACGACATGGCCGCGGCAGAGTACCCACAGCCAGCAGCTATTTTTGGTTTTCAGTCTGAATTCAAGCGAAAACGGCTCGCCGGCCTCAATGCAGGAATTCATGGACGCAAGGGTCCACTCCCGGTCATCCGGATTGAGCATGCCGATCCACGTTTCCATGGTTACGGGAAACTCGTCCGGCTCATAACCGAGCATGGTGTAGCACTGCGGACTTAAAACGGAGGCATCGGCGGGAATCAGATAATTGAAAATGCCGTCATTCACGGCATTGATTGCTTCGCGGAGATTCTTTTCGCTGCGCCTCAAGGCTTCGCCGCGTTCCTGGCTTCGTTTGAGAAGCCAGCCGACCAGTACCCCGCCGACGATGCAGATTGCCATGAAGCTGAGGCGGTAGAACATTGAGTTCCTCGGGATGTCCCATATCAAAGAGTCAATGATGCTCAACGGTTCGTGGGAAAACATGAAGTTCAAGTCTTCTTTGAAATAGAAAATCTGGTAGACGGAGTCGGCAATCCAGAAAATAATTCCGAAAGCAAAAAAGATTCCGGTTGTTTTTATGATTGTTTTATTCGGCCTCATCATTTTCTCTCTTTTGATTTAAACGTCAGATAATTATTATCCGTGGCAAACAGCAGCCCGCGGGGAATTTTGTAATCAATTACTTTAGCCGTTGCATGATTGATGATCAGTTCGTACCGGTTGCTTATTATCTGATTTATGTCCCGCGGCAGCATTCCGTTGAATATCATGGCGATCGCTTCGGCATAATCAGCCGCGTTTTCCGCCGGGAACGTTCTGACGCCGAAAAGAACCCCGGCTTCAACAAACCGTTCGCCATACGGGCTCCAGGTCGGTATTTTATTTTTATGCACGGATTTCATTATTTCCAGCAGATAGGGGGTGTCTATTACTGCTGTTATCCAGATGGCATCGGCTTCTCTGGAAAGCTCCTCGTATGCTTTAAAAAGCACTCCGGCGGCTTCCGCCGGAGGAAGACTGCTGTATGAAACGGTCTTAGTCACCACTTCAAACTTCTTTTCACCGGAGGCTGATTTTAGTTCTTCAATATTACTGAACAGTTTGGTGTTGTCGGAAGGATCATAAACAACTCCGAGTTTCCTGAACCCGGTCAAAATATGAAACATTCTTATCTGCCTGGAAATTATTTCCGGATCGTATTTGGCGAATATGTGGGGAAAGGCCTGCTCGTCGTCCCTGATGATGCCGGCGGTCTTCGGGTTGATCGACGATATGACCAGAACTGGAACTTTATGCAGATTGGTGGACAGGTCCTGTCCGCTCCAGACGCCCAGCGCGATAAGCAGGTCAATATCTTTTGCGTCATTCAGCCGCGACAGTATTTCCCTGCGGTTATAACTCCTTTTACTGATCTGCCATTCGGACGACCAGTATGCGTTTTTGGCAAACATGAGATAATCGCTGCTGATATTGTCGCTGATATAATCCCAGCATTGCCTGGTTCCGGCATCTCTGCCAAGTCCCGCCCAGTTCACCGGTTTCAGCCACCCCAGCCGGGCCAGACCGTCAACGGAAGCTTTCAGGATTTGCGTATTATGACTGTCTTCCCCTGATTGCAGATAGGCAATGTTCCATTTGCGTCCGTTGTTTAAACGCGGGGCGCTGGATACTTTTTCTTCCTGGCCGGTTTCGGAGAAAATAATCAGCACGGCGGCAATGGCAAATATCAATATCAGCATAACAGAAAAAACTGTCAATTTCTTGTTCAAAACAGCCACCCTTTCAAAGCCGGTATGAGATTTGTCATATTTTAAAACACAAATTCAATTTATTATAGTATTTCCCAAGCTTAAATTCAAGTATTCATGACGCTTGAGGCGCGCAATATCTGATAATAATCAGGGCTAAGGCTGGAACAGGTAGCCGTTCATTTCGCTGAGATGCTCCGCCGGTTTGCGGTTTTTCCATTCGGCAGGCGGGCGCCAGCCGTCCGGCAGCAGGCAGCCGAGGCATGCCGCGCACGGGGATATCGTCTCCCATACCGTGAATTCATTCTGCTCAACCGCATAGCCCTCGATGTTGGCGAAACGCCGCCACACCGGATAGAACTTGTTCATTGCCGCCGTCATTTCATCAATATCCATATTCCGCCCTTTGGCAATTGATTCCGGCATCAGGCAGATGTTCAGACCGGGGAAGTCATGATCCCGGCGCGGCTCGTAGCGCAGTGCGTAAATCATGGTCTTGGCGTTGTAATGCACATTGAAAGTATAAGTGTAAAGCGAAATTCCCGGCAGCGGCTCAAGGATTCCGTCCGTGTCGGAGGGAATCGACAGCAGTCTCACCGGATAGTTTTTGCCGAGTCCGGTGGTCAGCGAACGGCCCATGGGGTTGGCGCCGCACAGCCAGTCATTCAGCAGCAGCGCGGCATCCCGGTACTTCTTGTTGCCGGTAATGCGGTATGCCGCAATGAAATACCGCCCTTTGTTGAACGGGATTGCGCCGCCCCAGCTTAGATCGCGGAAGTAGGCATGATTGGTCGGCCAGTTTAAGTTGCGGTACGCCAGAGCATTCTGGTTGTCAAGCCATTGATCCGCCTGTCTGAGCATTTCCGCACTGTAGATTCTTGCGAAGTGCGGGAATAAATCCTGCGCCAGAAAGAGTTCCATCAGGAAAAACGGCGTCCTGGGATACTCCGTTTCCTGCAGCGCCGACTCGAATGCATGCTGACTCAGATAAGCTTTGTACTTGCTGTCAGAGGTGTAGAGGTAAAGATTCAGCGCCGCTTTGAATAATTCAATCCTGGAGATTTGCGGAGATTCCGAATATTTATATTCGACATATTTCTTGTCGTCCGTCAGATGCTTCCAGGAGAATTTTACCGTATTTTCAGGATTGACGGCATACTCGAACGCCTTTTCCGAGGATTTGAAATAGAGATCGGCCTTTTCCAGTGCGCCGCATTGCCTGTACGCCCGGGCGAGCATGGCTGAA
Source organism: uncultured Lentisphaeria bacterium (assembly GCA_903821255.1). Next base: position 4,358 of record CAIJKT010000338.1, read on the forward strand.
TACGACGCATACTGGATCGTGCCCCAGCGGGTGGGCAGGCCCACATAATAACGCTGGGTGTCAGTGGCGGGGTTGATGAATTTCGGGTGACTGTCGGCTTCCAGCCAGCAGCCGACTCCGCCCTTTGACGTCTGGGCGCGCCGCCAGAGTTCAATCCCCCAGGCGGCTTCATCAATGATATCGGGAATGCCGTTGCCGGATTCCGGAATGTCGAGCTGACCGTCTGAAAACTTCGCCGGGAACATGAGATACGCGGTGAGCAGATCTTCGACGATCCTGAAGTGATAGGAACGCCTGTCGTAATCCGCAGCATCCCACCAGCCGCCATGCACATCCGGCAGTTTCGTGCTGGTAGCGGTTTCCCGGATGACGTTGAAATGCTCCAGGCTGACCGGTTTCCCGTTTTCATCCGTGTAGCCGTAGCCCTGTTTATTCTCCGTATCGTAGTCGCCGGCGTTCGGTGAAAATCCGCCGACCCAGCTTTCCATATGATCGGGATTCATCAGCCAGTTGGTCTGCGGCGGACCTTTTCTGATGCCGGAGCGCTGATGGAAAAGCCCTCTGGTGTGCGTATAAAAGGCCATGCCGACGGCATCGCCGCCGATTTCAAAACTCCAGGAACGGCCGACCCCGGGAATCATGATGTGATATTTGCCTGGTGTGGTGAATTTTGAAAAATCCATCTCGTAGACGTCTTCGCCGTTCAAGGGTACAATTTCGTTTCTGCTGCCGGTGTAATACTGCTCCTTCATCCGCAGTTTAATCTGTCCGGAAAATGCATTGCCGCCGGTGGCCTCGTCAACCATGTAAAACGTCTGCCCCGCAAAGTTTGATAAGTCAAGCGGTCCCAGCGGTCCCAGCCAGGCTCCCAGGTAGGCGTATTTTCTGCCGGCGTCCGGCAGATAACCGACCTGGTTCACTTTGATTGCCTGGGATATGATGGTGTTTTCATCATAGACAAACGAGGTTTCTTCGCCCTGTCTGGTTTTTACCGTGTACCTGGTTCCGTTTTTCAGCGGTTCGGCCAGTTTCAGATAGGCAAAATGGGCGACCGCCGCGCTGTTCACCTTTGTCTCTTCGCCGGTGGCAATAATCGGTACCCGCATCTGGCCGACTGCGTTGATCCAGTAGGAGTTGTCGATGATTTTCAGCGGTTCGCCATTGCCGCCGGAAAGCTGGAAGTTATTGACGTCTTCAAAATTGCGCTTGATAATCGGGCGGTATTCGCTCATGACCTCCAGCGCGGCGAAATTGTAATGGAAGTCATAGGACCACCGGGCGACTCTGATATCCCCGCTGTCGAGTCTTTTGAGAAAATCGCCGCATTCAATTTTGAATCTGCCGCACAGAAATTCATTGTAGTCGCCGACAATGCAAATCCATTGATTGGTAATGAAATGCACCGCAAGCGAACCCTTGATCGGGAAATTCAGTTCTTTCGGCTTTTTACGCCGGACAAAGTCGATGGCGTTGCCGATTCCAGGCTTGGCAACGGTGAGCGCCACCGGATTGGAGGACGCCTGCTGCGGAGTCCCTCTCAGCTTCGCTTCCTCTTTTATTTCGTCCGGCGCCAGCGCCCGTTTGAAAACTTTCACTTCATCTATCCTGAGTCCGGCGGCCTGCTTCCCTTCAGTAATGCCCAGCACGAAATTGCCGTAGGAATCAAGCCTTTGCAGCGGCGACCGGTAAACTTCAATGCCGTCAATGTATACCCGGTATTCGTTGTTTTCTCTTGCCGCCGGCACGGTCATGGCATAATGATGCCAGCGGTTGTCGTCCAGCCGCTGATACTTCCTGTCTATTGTCGTACCCACTTTGGTATAGATCGTTCCCCAGGGGGAGAAAAACAATGCCGCCGGCTTTCGGTGCTGGGATGAGCCGCAGCCGAAATCGGCGGAATGATAGTCATTGCCCGCGTCTGGTTTGCATACGAAACCGCAGATGGTGAAGCCGGTCTTGTTGCTCAGCGGCAGTACGGGGCCGGACGCTCCGCCCTTTTTGTCATCCGGTATGACCGGGCCGAAACAACTGTTGTTTTCAGGAAGCACCGTGCTGTCCGGGGAAAACTGATTATTGGCGGACAGCGACTTTAGATGATAGTTGTTGCCGGATGAATCATTGAAATTGCCGTCAAGTTTATACCACGCGATGAGGTCTTTCTGGCGGTCTCCGCAGAATCCGGAAACAGCAAAACAGAACAACAGGACTGGAAGAATGATTTTTTGCATATTACTTACCGGTTATGATAATGATTCTCTCTATAGAATTTACTATATTACGGCGTGAATTCAATCATTTAACAGATAAGATGAAGCAAAAAACATCCCGGTAGCGCCGGCTTGTCCGCCTTTGGAGAATCGTCTGACCGGCATTGTGTATTTTTTATATTCGAAGATTCCGCCATTCTCCGTATTAGGACTACTTATAGTCATTATAGACTCATTTGCAACTGTTTTTTTCGTGTTTTTGGTGCGACTTTTTTGTAACCAAAAATCACGATTTTTACAGACATAAAATGTTGTATACAAAGTATTAACATATCTGCTGCACACCTTTCTATTGACAAATTTACTAATTAGTAAAAGCACATTGCATTAACGCGACAGTGCAAAAACAACAAAAAACAAGGAGACGGGTATCATGGCTGAATCAAAGTACGACGAAAGTTTTCCGGAACAGGCAATGGGTTTTGCAGCCGACGGTCTGACCGACGGTCAGATTGCGTCCAGAATGGACATCTCGCGTTCATCGCTTTACAACTATAAACAGCAGCA
>CAIJKT010000339.1 GCA_903821255.1 uncultured Lentisphaeria bacterium
CCGGTGAACATATTCATAACCGGAGTACCGCACTTGCATGAAGCCCAGTCCATGAAATCAAACAGTACATCACTCTGCTGCTTAACTTCCTCTGCCGTACCGCCGGTAAAATCAACCATACAGCCGAAAGTGATCTCCATTTCCGGATATTTCTGCTTCAGACTCTCTACTTTATCCTGGTAATGGAGCTGATCCATATCCGGAAAGCGGTATATCTGACGCAGTTCGACGCCGTCGCAGCCGTTGATTTTTGCAAGATCAAAAAGCGTATCCAGCTTCCCGGCGCCTTCATAATAATTTACATGCAGAAGAACTTTCATTTTCATTACCTTATATTAAAATTGAGAAATAATTATATACCGGTTTTTAATATATGTCAATAGTCAACCAGATTTAAAGGCGAAATTAGACCGACAGTAAATTAATGGCTTTTTTTATGAAAAACTCTTGACAAGATACGAATTTTTCGTTATTATATATGATATGATATGATATAACATGTTGGGTAAAATTTATGGAAAATCTGCAAACTAGAGTTTATCGCCACCTAAGCGGCATGATTACTCAAGGTGATCATGGAAAATTGCTGCCATCTCAAAGTCAACTATGCCAGGAACTTGGGGTCAGCATCATTACCGTCCGGCGCGCCCTGGACGAATTGGAGTCATCCGGGGCGATCTACCGCCAGCAGGGTAAAGGAATTTTTATCCGCAAAATCAATCCGCCGAAGTCAAATTTGCGGCTGTTCATGGTTTTACCTTGCCATGCGGATATAAAAAATGAATTTTTCAGCGGCATTATGGAGGCTGCACGAGCGCAAAACGGCCACGTGTTATTCTATAATTATCACGAAGCCGATGTTGATTTATTTAATCAAATCAAAGACTTTGAACCCAATGCGGTTTTATGGATAGCGCCCAATGCGGGAAATCATGCGGCGCTTAAAAGATTACTTGAACTGCACAGCCACATTATGGTCTTTAACCGCCAGATTGAGTGGCCGATGATGAACTATATTACCGGAGATCATTACCTCGACGGTATCACCGCAGCTCAGGTATTGCTGAAAAAGCGGCCTGAAAGTATAGTCTATGTCGGCTGCGATCCCCTGGCGGACCACTCAAAATTACGTTATGAAGGGTTTATCAGCGAACTGAAGCGGCAAAATTATCCTCTTGGAGATATAAATGCTATCCCTGTAAACTGCGCCGATTATCAGCCCGATGCTTTGACTTCGGCAATTAAAGCAAAACTAAAAGCCGTCAAGCCGGCGGCAATTGCATGTTCACAAGGCGCGTTCCTCGATGATTTGCGGGACGCCCTGATAGCCGCCAAATCCAATTGGCAGAACATGGAGATAATTAATTTTAATGCAATAACACAAGACCATCTTCTAAAGCCGGTTACCCATGAGTTGGTTCAGCCTGTCGAAAAAATGGGGGTAAAGGCTATAGAAGCATTAAACAACCTGGTCGGCGGCCGGGCCGGTAATGTTAAAATGAAATTTGAATCCGAATTAATTTTAAAAAGAAATATTTGAAAGGAGTACCGCAAAATGAAAAAGAGAAATTTCACACTTGTAGAATTGCTGGTAGTGATCGCCATCATAGCTATTCTCGCTTCCATGCTGCTGCCTGCTTTGAATAAAGCAAGAGAAAATGCCAAAATAACTTCCTGCGCTAATAACCTAAAATCAATCGGCAGAGGAATTGTACTCTATGCCGATGACTATTTGGGCTATCATCCAGGTTGTAATTCTGTTGACGGCAGTCAGTGGTATCCAACGCTGATTGGCAGATATTTGGATTTTAAATACCAGCCAGGAACAAACTTTTTTGTTTATTCTAAACTCAATGGCAACATTGGCCGTACAACATTTAAATGCCCGTCCACCAATCGCCCTGCATGTAATCTGATCGGCAAGAGCTATATCGGGTTTGCGGGCGACTGGGGTCTGGACTATAAAATGTATGTCTATATGGGACTTGGAGCCACCGCTACTTATAAAAGGCAGAAAATGGACCGGTTTAAAAAACCATCCCAAACTTTTATGACGGCTGAGCGGGAAATGACTGCATATGGCGGAGACAATGCGTACTTTGACAATTCCTCTAATTATGCAAAACTACAAATATTGCATAATAATGCAGGCAATCTTCTTTGGGTTGACGGGCACGTAACATTTATTCGCAAGCCTGATTTCCGTGACTGGATTTTAAGTACTGCAAATTTATACTATTAATTTATACTTAATTCATAGCCAATAACCTAAAATTACATTTTTCCGGAAAAGAATAATCTCTTTTGTAAAAAACATCAAGGAATATAAATGAAAATCAGCTATTTAAGTATCATAATCGGATTGGCAGCTAATACTCTATTCGCAAGTGAAAATTTATTTCCCAACGGCAATCTTGAGCAGATTGAC
>CAIJKT010000340.1 GCA_903821255.1 uncultured Lentisphaeria bacterium
ACTTGAAAAATTCCTTACAGTGTCATATTATATGTCATATATGGTGTCACAAAAATCTTTAGAGCAGGTCGTACATTGTTTAACATCGAATATTTGGCCAAAAAGGCTGACGTCAGCCGGCGCACCGTCAGATATTATATTCAGCGAGGGCTGCTTCCGCCGCCGCTTGGACAGAAGCGCGGCTCCTATTATACCGAAGCTCATCTTGAAAGATTGCTGCTTATCTTGAAACTCTCCGCCAAAGGCGTACCGCTGCTGCGGATAAAAACCGTTCTTGAATCAGATGCGCAATTTGAGGAAAATATTCCGGAATTGGAAATTGTCAGGATGCGCTGCGAAAAGGTTGAAATCTGCGACGGAATTGATTTGTTTGCCAAATCCGGATTGCTGAGAGACCAGGATATAATCAATATAAAAAAATATATAATCAGCCTTATACAAGGGGAAGAAGAGAATGATGAAAAAGCGTACGGGGCTGTATTCTACAGAACTGCGGCAAGTAGCCTTGACAAAGATAAATGTCTCAAGTACAATTGACGGGTTCATTGCTCAAACAACAATTACGCAGCATTTCAAAAATACTGAAAACATTAATATAGAGACCGTGTACTGTTTTCCCGTGGAAAACCCGGCGGCGATTTATTCTTTTACAATAAAGACTGTCCGGCAGCCTTTAAATGGTTATAGCGACGAGAGAACTCGTGCGTATGATGTTTATGACAATGTGCTTGAAGATGGCGGCAGCGCATTTAAACTTGAGCTTGAAGAAAAAAATATTCTGGAGCTTTCGCTCGGTAATTTGTCGCCGAATGAGGAAGTTACGGTTGAGATTGGAATTATCAGCCACCTCACGATCACAGATGGAATCGTAACCCTGCGTATTCCGACAGCTCTAAGCCCGCGTTATGTTCCAGTCGGAACATCCTGGGAGGAAAACAACATATCTTTGCCGCCGTTTCTGACCTCAGTTCCATACGGAGTCGCTATCTGTGTCAACATCAATATTCCGGAATTGAACAGTTTGCGGTCACTTTCACATCGTATCCAGACGGAAAATACCGTTTCCGGCTGTATCATCAAACTGCTTGATCCGCATGAAGCGCCGGACCGGGATTTTATTCTTGAATTTGAACCGCGCGGTATTGAACTGTCGCAATGCATCGTAAGCCGACACACCAACGGCACGCGGGCGGCATTGATCAAATTCCAGCCTGAATTCGATTTCCCGCTGGTTGACACTCAGGAGAGGTCGGATATCATATTCATGCTGGACTGTTCCAGTTCCATGGCATGTTCCTATATTGAACCGGCCAAAGAGGCGCTGGAACTTTGCCTTCGCTCAATGGGCGAGGGGGATTATTTTAATATCATGGTGTTCGGCAGCAGTTGCCGGTTGTTTTTCAGAAAACAGGTGGAATACAATCAGCTCAATCTGGATAAATATCTGTCTAAACTAGCGGAAATAGAGGCTGATATGGGCGGAACCGAGCTGCTTGAAGCTCTGGATGCGGTTTTCCGAATGCCGGTGCAGGAAAATTGCAGAAGAGAGGTGATTCTGATAACTGACGGCGAAGTCTATAACACCAGGGAAGTATTGCAGCATGCTGCGATGAATCACAAACACATCAGATTCTATACTTTTGGAATCGGCCGCGGCGCCAGTCAGGCGCTGGTAAAAGGACTCGCCGACGTTACCGGCGGCGTATGGGAGATCATTTCACCCGGAGAAAATATTCAGGAAAAAGTATTGCGTCAGTTTTCCAGGTTAATTCAACCGGAAGTGAAGAACTTGAGCATTATCGCTGAAAATGCAAAATTCCAGATGCCTGAACGCTTTCCGCCGGTTTATGAAGGTGACATGTTGACGCTGCTGGCGGAAGTGAAATCGCTCAGTGCCAATGCCAGAATTATTGTTTCCGGCCAAATTTGCGGAGAAACTTTCTTATGGGAATGTCCTGTAATAGACCTCGGCAGTGACAATCGTATTCCAATGCTGTGGGCAGTATCACAGATAACGGAATTGGAAGAGCAACTTTATATTGAGGATAAGCGGGAATCCTTTGAACAGGAAATTTTGAAGCAAGCGAAAAAATTTAATATTTTAAGCCATCTGTCGAGTTTTCTTACCGTTGAAGACCGGAATGAAGATGAAAAAGCCATGTATTACCCTTCATTCAGAGTCGTTCCGGTGATGCTCGGCCGGACAAGAATTGCCAGTTGTTCCGGGAATATCAGGAATTTGATGGCTGCCGTGCACGAAACAGGTGCTCAAGCGCAATATGCCGCGGTAAACTCTGAAATCTGTTCCATGGATTTTCCCGGCTGGTATCGTCAGGCGCTCAAAACACAGGATGCCAGCGGCAGTTTCTCGTCAGAGCAGGTGCTGGCGGTCAAATTGAAGATTGCGCCGGAAGCGCTGGAGGTTCATTTGAAACAGTCATCTTCAGCCAGAGAATATATCCTTAAACGCAAAGCGCTGATTACCGCAGTAACCGTTAATCTGCTGAAATCCGACCGCGAAGCTGTTGCAGTTTCCAGCCGGGCTATCAAAAAGGCGGAACGCTGGCTGGAGTCGCTTGCCGATAAAGAAGATATCATCCTGCGCAGCCGTCAATTGCTTGATAAACTGAACTGTCAATAAAAAGCATTTTAAGGAAAGATATTAGTTCTTTCATTGCCCGGCAACTTGAAATTTAATTGCCCAGCTATATTATTGATATGGCGGGAGTGAAAATTTAAGTGCGTTATTATAAAACCGCAGTTGCAGAAGCATGGGTATCAATGAAACTTAGAACTAAAATTTCTCTGGTTAATGTCGCGGTGCTGCTTTTTGCCGCAGTGGTTACACTTTATATTGCGATAACCGATATTCTGGAAAAAAGCAATCTCGATATCAAGCAATTTGAACAGGAGGAATTGATCCGGGTTAAAATGCAGATACGTGATGTCGCTGATCTGGCGTATGAAATTGTTAACAGCAATTATGCCGATTCATTAAGTGTAAAAGCGCTGGAGAAAAATTATGGCTGGTTGCTTCAGGAGGCCGTCAATGCCACCCAGACCGACATCAATCGGGAACTAATGCGGAAAGTTGTGGATCCGGACGAATATCTCCGTTTGGCAATAAAAGCGGCGAAGGACTCTGTCAGTAACTTCAATGGTCAATACATTAAAGTTTTTTTTCTTGCTGCGGGAAATGACAATCCGGATGCCGTCGTGACATATGTCAAAAAAGCTGCGGAGAATTCCGCTGAAGGATTTGTCTTCAATCGATCCAGGCAAAATCCGGTGATTGCTTATTTCAGCAAAACGGCACAAGGCCAAATTATTGTAGTTGCAGAAATCGGCGCATCGCAAATTGTTGCCGAGGCAAAGGAAAGGAGCAAGGCAGTCCTGCGGAAGCTTATTTATAATGAGGGTCTGGGGTATGTTTTCGTCGATGACTTGAACAGCAGGGTTGTTATACACCCGTTTACTTCAGATGTTGAGGGGATGGACTATTCAAGCCTGCCGGAGGAGAAAAAGCAAAAGCATATTCCGGCAATGGTTGAATTGTGCAAACAGAAGGCAAAAGGATATATTAATTATAGTGCGCCCAAATATGAGAGAGGCTTGAGTAATCCTCCGGCAGTTCCCAAAGTGGCATATGTCAAACTGTTTGAGCCATGGGGCTGGGTTATCGGTTCAGGCGCTTACATTGACAGTATCGAAAATCTTGCGAAAACGCGCAAATACGAAAAAATGGAACAGGTCAATGATTTAATCGTTAAAGTACTGATCAGTTCTGTGCTGATTACTTTCGGCATGATCTTGTTTTCAATATTTTTCGCTGAATCACTCAGCAAGCCGATCGTTAAAATGATTGATAAGATGAAGACGGTAAAACTGGATGAAATCACGACTTCTTCCGTATCGCCGTTGAAAGGCAGTTACGAACTTAAAGAGCTGGGCAATATTTTCAATAATATGCTTCACTCAATCAATGACGGAGTTAAAAAAATCCGTGAAACAACTTCGGTCAAAGAGAAATTCGAAAGTGAATTGAATATTGCCAGAAACATTCAGTTAAGCCTGTTGCCTAAAACATTCCCTCAACTGAATGGCAATGCTGAATTTGACATTTATGGCGCGATTAAATCAGCCAGAACTGTTGGCGGAGACATGTATGACTTTTTCAATATTGATGATCATAATATATGCTTTGCTATCGGAGATGTTTCTGATAAAGGAGTTCCGTCTTCCCTGTTCATGGCTCTGACCAGGACGCTTCTGCATTCCAAAGCCGGAAAAAATCTATCCGCCGGCCAGATCATGACTGACATGAACAAATCTCTTTGTGAAAATAATGATGCTTCAATGTTCGTTTCTTTTTTTATTGGGTTGCTCAATCTGAAAACCGGAAAATTAAACTATTGCAACGCAGGACACAATCTTCCGTTTCTGATCCGCCAGCATAAAAAGATCGAGAACTTGCCGGTAAGGCACGGAATTCCGATTGGCGTTATGGATTTGGAGCCTTATTATGACGATACGATTACACTTAAGACAGACGACATGCTGGTTTTATATACAGATGGTGTAATACGTGGCCTCAACCGCCGGCATGAGCTCTTTGGTGATCTCCGTTTGGGAAGAATATTGGAAAAATGTGTACAGTTGAAACCTCAGGAATGTGTTGACGCAGTTTTGGATGACGTTTCAGACTTTACAGGGAATATCGAGCAGGAAGATGATATTGCCATCCTGGCTGTAAGTTATTGCGGACGCAGCCATGAAGTAAAAACAAAGTCGCATCCATTATAAGTATTAATCATTGAGTTTTAAGAAGAAATTACTGGTTTTATAATACGACTTACATAAAATATCTGTTTTATTGGATAAAAAGATATCCAACTACTCGCCTTTCCATGCATATTTTTTAGCGTAACAAATGACTGCAATTTGCTGCAATATGCATCTTTTTGTATTATTTTATCATTATTTTCTATAAAATGCTTTGCTTTTCGCTAAAAACGGGTATATTTGTTGTTGTTTGCGATATTTGCAATAATTTTCTTGTGTTTGATTGAGATTGGACAAAAAATATAATTTGGAGAATAGTATGAGTTTACCGGAAATAATGACCATTGAAGAGGTCGCGGAGCATCTTCGTGTTTCCGAGCGTACCGTTTATGACTGGGCGCAGAAAAGCGAGATCCCTTGCGGTAAATTTGGAACATCCTGGCGGTTCAAACGGCAGGACATTGAAGAATGGATAGATAAAAGACTGAAAAGCGAAAAGAGCAAGCAGTCGGACTTTGTGCCGCTTCTTTTTGATTCAGTGCTTAGAAAAGAGAATATTGTTTTAATCGAGTCTGCGACAAAAGCGGAAATTCTCAACAATTTGATTGATCTTCTGGCGGAAACCTCAGAAGTAAAGAGTAAGACTGAGTTGAAAGAGGGTATTTATCACCGGGAACAGTTGATGAGTACCGGTATCGGGATGGGGATCGGGATTCCTCACGTCAGGCTGCGTTCGGTAAAAAATATTATTATGGCCGCCGCAATAGTCCGGCGTGGCGTAACTGATTACGAAAGTCTTGACTCTGTTCCTGTAAAACTTATTTTCATGATTGCGGCACGCGACGATCAGCATGCTCAGCATATCAAACTGCTTTCTCAATTGAGCTCAAGATTAAAAGATGAACAGTTCAGAAATCTGCTGATGAATTGTAAAGATCAGGAGTCATTTTACAATCAACTGGTGAATCAGGCATAAAAACGCAGGAGCGCAACTGCCGTATTGGGGCAGTCGCGAATCCAGCTTTAGATATACCCGCAAGGGCTCGGGGCGGACAGGTAAAACTTGCCGCCCCTTTTATTTGTCCACTTTCAGGACAAAAAAGCTTCAGCAGTATTGGAGCTGCCGAAGCTGTCATAAAGGAGATTTACCTGAATTTCTTCCTTCCGTTTTTGCAATATCAGGTCAGCAAATTTGCGGTCTGCTGCGTCATCTGCAATGCTGAAGGTCTCAAGATTGATAGTTTTCTATATCCGCAATATCTTTCAATATGCCTCATGTAAACGCAAGATGCCAAAAAACATATTTCACAAAATTAAAAGGCCGGATTCCGGCAATCGGCTTTTCAAAAATAAGTCTGAAGGTTATATTATAATAACGAAAAGAGAATTCTGACTTCCGGATTTATTATTTGTTTTAAATTTCAGGGGAATGATGAAAATAATTCAATATGCGAAAATAGTTGATGCCGTGGCGGCACTTTGCCTGAAAGCGGCTTATGATTTGCCGGAAGACGTGCTGGCGGCTATCACTGACAGCCTGGATATGGAATCTTCCGCCAGAGGCAAAGCCTTCATTCTGCAATATATCGAAAATGCGGCTATCGCCCGCAAGGAACGCATGCCGATCTGCCAGGATACCGGATTCGCCGTATATTTTGTAAAGCTCGGGGAAGATGTGAAAATTGAAGGCGGCAGCCTTAATGACGCCATCACAGCAGGGACGGCCCGCGGCTATCGCGAAGGTTATCTGCGGTGTTCGATTGTCAACGACCCGCTGTTCAAGCGTAAAAACACCGGTGATAATACGCCGCCGGTAATTCATATCGAACTGGTTCCCGGCGACAAACTGTCGGTGACGCTGGCCCCCAAAGGCGGCGGTTCGGAGAATATGAGCGCCCTTAAAATGCTCCCGCCGTCGGCAGGGAGAAACGGGGTCATCGATTTTGTCGTTGACACCGTAATCAAGGCGGGGGGCAACCCCTGTCCGCCGACGATTGTCGGAGTCGGCATCGGCGGAACTTTCGAAAAGGTGGCATATCTGGCAAAAAAAGCACTTTTGAGAAAAATCGGCGGGCATAATTCCGATCCTGAATATGCCAGACTGGAAACTGAAATACTGGCTGGAATCAATGCTTCCGGCATCGGCCCGCAGGGGCTTGGCGGCGATATCACTTCTTTTGCGGTGCATATTGAATACTTTCCGTGTCATATTGCGTCACTGCCGGTAGCGGTCAACCTGAATTGCCACGCGGCCAGACACGCGGAATTCGAAATTTAAAGATGAGTCAGGAGGCAGAAGGGGGCGGAACCGCCGGAAGTCGTTAAATCCAGAAGACAGAATAAAACAGAAAGCATTTAGAGATAAAAGAGAGAATAGAGAAAACTATCATGTCAATAATTAAAATAACCACACCGCTGGACGATAAGCTGGTCTGCTCCCTGAAAGCCGGACAGGAAGTGCTGCTTTCCGGAGTTATTTATACCGGACGCGATGCCGCGCATAAGCGTCTCTGCGAACTGCTGGATAAAGGCGAACCGCTGCCGCTTGATTTGCACGGACAGGTAATTTATTTTGTCGGTCCCACGCCGGCGAAACCGGGACAGGTAATCGGCAGCGCCGGGCCGACGACCAGTTACCGGATGGACGCGTATTCGCCAAGACTGATCGCCGAAGCCGGACTTAAAGGCATGATCGGCAAAGGCGGTCGCGGTGCGAATGTAATTGAAGCCATGAGAAAATATAAATGCGTCTATTTTGCCGCCACCGGCGGAGCCGCCGCGCTGATTGCAAAATGCATCACTGCCTGTGAAGTTGTCTGCTACAATGACCTGGGCGCGGAGGCGATTCACCGTCTGGAAGTTAAAGATATGCCGCTGATCGTCGCTACCGATGCCGGCGGCTGCGATCTCTATCAACGTTAATCCTGATAGTTTATGAATTATTCAGGCTAGAACTCTGAGTCTTACTCCTCTTCCGCTTTATCTTTCGGCGAAGAATATTCCAGGTCGGAAATATAGGCGGAACTCTGGCGCTGCATGCGGGTAAGCTGATCCTGGACTATTAGTTGCAGCCGTTGTATCTGCTCTCCGGAAGACAAAATTATCAATGCGATTACCACCGTCCAGGCGGCAATCACGAAAATCGCCAGGCCGTTGAGCACAACCCCGCAAATACTTTCACTCTTCGGTTTATTTTGTTTGACCTTGATTCTGATATCAATGATGCCGAGCACCAGTCCGAGCAATGCCGGAAGCAGCAGGAAATAATTACATACCGGAATGAATCCGAAAATTATTGCGATAATACCAATTACAAGCGATGCGGTACCCATTTTATCTATTCGCCTTTGTCAATGATAATCATTTTGCGCTGGTAAGTCGGCACGTCCAGGTCCTCGCCATTATGGTTTACCGGAGTGGTATTGAGGAAAATTCCCTTGGAAATATTTTGCAGCGGCAGTTCACCCTGTTCAAAATCCTTTGCCAGTGAAGCTTTATTAACTGTAGTCCGGACGGGGCTGGACACCGGATCAAAACCGAATTCATTATTGCGCCGCAAATCCTCCTTGGTCTCTTTCTTGTCGAATTTAACGGTTATCGCAGTAATCTGAACGAAATCGGCATAAGCGGGATCGGTATTGGTGCCGACAATGACTTTCGAATCCTCCCCGATGAACTTGGCGGCGATCTCAAAAGCCATTTTGGTTTCCCCGATATTCAAATCCGGACCGCCGGTCATCACCAGAAACAGCGCGTCCGCTTCCTTCATTTGCGCCGCACCGCCCAGGAGCGGCGACTCCAGCATCCGCTCCAGCGCCAGGTGGCAGCGGTTAAGGCCGTCAGATGACGCGGCAGTCCCGACGCCTATGCTGCATACGCTTTTGCGTTTGTTCATAATTGCGACAAAGTCGGAAAAATCGGCAGCGATGAGATTTTGGCAGCGCATGATTTCGCTGACCCCGAGAATCGCCCTGGCCACCTCAATATCCGCTTTCTCAAATGCGTCGCCGACCGGAAAATCAGCAGGGAGCGAAGAGAAGAGCAGATCGTTAGGCAGGCAGAGCAGCACATCCACCGTCGGCAGCAGTTCGCGGACGCCGTCTTCGGCGGTGCGCCGTTTGCTGTGGCCTTCAAGCGTAAAAGGGGTGGTCATTATAAATATCGTGGAAATTTTACGGCTTTTCGCCACACTGGCGAAGATCGGTGCGCCGCCGGTGGCCGTGCCGCCGCCGAGTCCGCCGGTAACGATCAGCAGCGTGGTGTCCTCCAGCAGTTCATTGATCCTGGGACGTTCGCGCCCCAGCGAACGCTGGCCTTTTATAACATCTCCGCCGCAGCCGATGCCGTTACGCCATTGCGTGTCGGCAACAATCTTAGTAGGAACAATACATTTTTCAATCGCTTCGGCGTCAGTATCTATCGCGACCATATTCAGCCATACGGATTCTTTCAAAGCCGCAAGGCGGTTGATGATTTTCACTCCGGAATTGCCGATGCCGACAACTGTGACTTTGATTGGTTTTGCTTTTTCTGTTGTCATATTGCCTAAAACTTTATTGATTTTTTCAAGTTGCTGACACCTTGCCAGAATCGTCCGGCGACATTATCAATAGGATTCAGCATCCTGCTGAAAACACCGGGCCTTTCCCTGGTCGTAAGAATCCGGCTGAGTTCCTCTCCGAACTTGAGCACCCCCCAGATGGTGCTGTAACGCGGATTTTCAATGCCGGTTACCGCGCCGCTGGCATCGAACGGCTGACCGATCCTCACCGGAAACTCAAAGACTTCTTTAAAAATCTCCGGCGTTCTCGGAAAAAGCGCCGCCCCGCCTGAAATCACGCCGCCGGAACCGAGGTTATTGATAATTCCGTGATCTTTGATTTTGCGGTGAATAATCTGAAAGATTTCCCGGAGGCGCAGATCAATGATTTTTTCGATTGAACTGAGCGGAACTTTGCGGAGATTGCCGTTTACGGTCTTCAGTTCCACAAAGCCTTTGCGGTCATGGATATGCTGCATAATCGAACCGTCTTTCAGCATCTTGCGGCAGGTGGAAATATGCAGATCAAGGCCGAGCGAAAGATCATTGGCGACATGATCAAATCCAACCGGCAGCACTCCGCTGTACAGCACTCCCATATTGTAGATGACAATGTATTCTGTAGAGCCCGCACCCATGTCAACCAGCAGTACGCCGTTTTCCTTTTCCTCTTCAGTCAGAATCCCGTAAGCAGACGCAATTCCGCTGAATACCGGAATAATTTCTTCATCAAACCCGGCGTCGCGAAGAATAGATTTAAAGTTCTCAATTCTGTTGGTATCGCCGTGAATGACATGAATATATGCTTCGAATTTATCCGCCACCTGATCGGACGGATTGCGCACGCGCCGGCAGCCGTCAAGCATGAAGTAGGAGTCAAAGGTGTTGATGATCGTCTGGTCGAACGGCAGCGGTTTCACCTGGGCATTTTGCAGCGCCTCATCAATGTCATCATCGGATACCCGGTGATTTTCTGATTTCACGAACACCGTCCCGATGCCCTGGTAGGAACTGATGCTGGCCCCGGTTACGGCAACTGCAATCAGGCTGCTGCTGTTGACCGCCCGTCCGGAAGATTCTTCGGCTTCATCAATGACCCGCATCAGGATATCCAGCACGGCGGACATGTCCGAAATTTCACCCTTGCAAATCGCATTTTCGGAAGGAGCCTCGCCATGACCGATCACTGAAATGCCGCCTTCGGGAAGAGCTTCACCGACCAGAACGCAGATTTTCGAAGTGCCTAACTCAACCGCTGTTATTATATTTCTCTGATGAAACATCGCTAAACTCTATAATTAATTATTTTAAGAACACATATGTACTAAATTGAAAAATATTTCAAAACTGCGAAATTGCTAATGCACATTCAAAAATTTATGTGTTTTTAACCGGTTAATAATTTTTTTAAAGTTTTATTTTTACCTGCTACTAATTGTTGATTTAGATGATACCTTAACTGGGATTATAAATTTTATACAGGACTTTGTCAGAGTTAATGAATACGATATCCGCAAAATTTGCATTTATACTGATATTGACAGTTTTTGCCGGAGCATGTGAAGTTAAATCCGCCCAGGATGCAACTGCTGCTTCCAATGGCAGTACCGTCAAATACGTTTTTCTGTTTATTGGCGACGGAATGGGCGACAATCATAAAATACTGGCTGAGCAGGCGTTTCAGAATGGACGTCCCGGCGCGAAACTTTTTATGACCCGTCTGCCGGTTCAGGCGAAGACGATAACGTTGAATTCAGAAAAAAAGACGACTGATTCAGCGGCGGCCGGCACTGCGATTGCCTGCGGAGTAAAAACTACCAACGGCAAACTCGGACTGGACCCGGCCGGGAACAGTGTTATCAGCATTGCCAATATCGCGAAGCAGAAAGGGATGAAGATTGGAATTATTTCCACTTCGGCGCTTAATGACGCCACCCCTGCCGCCTTTTATGCCCATGTTTCCGCACGCGGTCAATTTAAAGATATTGTCAGCGATATGGCATCCAGCGGATTTGATTTTTTCGGCGGCGGCAAGTTGTATCTGGACAAAGAAATGCCATCATCCGGAGCTGATTTTGCCCAGAAACTGAAAGCCGGCGGCTATACAATTCTTGACGGCAAGTCCGGCCTTCAAGCCGCAACCCAGGCAAAATGTTACGCGCAAACTCCGGCTTACTGGGTTATCGATACGAAAAACCAGGATATTCCGACTTTGGCGGAATATACCCTTAAAGCATCAGAAATACTGAATAATCCCAATGGTTTTTTCATCATGGTTGAAGGCGGCAGGATTGATCACGCTTCCCACGGCAATGACGCCGGAACCATGATTCAGGAACTTTTCGCCTTTGACAATGCCGTAAAAACCGGTATGGAATTTCAACAGAAACATCCGGACAATACGTTGATTCTGGTAACTGCCGATCACGAAACCGGCGGACTGACGCTTGCTGAGGATATGCAGCCCCAAAAGGCGGGAATCCTTAAACAGAAGGCCAGTTACGGCGTAATTCTGGCAGATTTAAAACAGATCAAGGATACCGGGAAGAATTTTGAACAGGCTTTCAGCCTGGTAAAGGATTCTTTGGGATTCGAAGGTTTTACCCCGGCTGAACAGGCGGATTTAAACACGGTATGGAACGGGAATGCAAAGGACAAGCATAAAGCTTTCCTCTCTCTGGCGTTCAAGATTCGCGATCTGCATTGCGGAGTAAAATGGACCACCGGCGGCCACTCGATGACGCCGATCACCACTGCCGCTTCGGGCAAAGGCCAGGAACTGTTCGCCGGCAATTATGAAAACATTGTTATTTTTGCAAAACTGAAACAGCTTATATCCGGCTGCCCTCCGTAACCAACTGCATCAGACATTGATAAGTTGCTGCATATTTCTCCCTGACAACAAAAATAGCGGGATTAATCTTTTGTAAGACTTTAAAAAATGTCAAAGTCATTCTATATTACTGAGTTCTCAAGCAATTGCTATTCATTTTCAATAATAATTAATAATACATGTGGAGCAACTAATGGCGGCTACGAAAAAGGATAATCTCGGGGCAAAAGCTCAGATAGACTTTCATTGTCTGGACAAAAGCTGTGACGGAATCATCAAATTTAATCTTGCGGATGTCTCCCGTCCGGATTTTCAGGCGGTTTGCGCCAAATGTCACAGTACTTATGAACTGGATGATGATTTGCGGGACAAACTGAACCGGATGCTGCTGTTAATCGTTGCAATACGCAATGCCGAGGACATTCTGGGCGACTGCAACGTTTCCGTGAATGTTGCAAACGGTGAAGTCAAGATTCCGTATGCACTGCTGCTGACCAGGCTGAACACGATGATTACGCTCAATCTTGGAGGGAGCAAAGTGGACTTTCATCTTTGGGTGGAACCTTCATCCCCGGACACGTTCAGATAATTCCCCGTTTTGAATAAGCTGTTTAAATAACCTATAAATAATGAAGTGATATTTTTATGAAAAAAGAAGAAGTGATCAAGATATTCCAGGATTCCCAGGCTCTCCTTGAAGGACATTTTAAACTCCGCAGCGGACTTCACAGCAACCGTTTCTTTCAGGCTGCGCTGCTGCTGCAGTATCCGGATATTGCGGAAAAGGTATGCCGTGTGCTGGCTGATAAGTTCAGGCATCTGAAAATCGATACTGTAATTTCTCCGGCAGTCGGCGGCCTGATCGTCTGTCAGGAAGTTGCCAGAGCGCTTGGCGTTAAAGCCATTTTCGCCGACAAGGAAGACGGCAAGCTGGTGCTCAAACGCGGCTTCCAGATTAAACCCGGCGAAAAAATTCTGGTGGCGGAAGACGTGGTCACCCGCGGCGGCAGAGTACAGGAGACCATTGATCTTGTCCGGACTTTCGGCGGGGATGTTGTCGGCGTCGGGGTACTGGTTGACCGCAGTTGCGGCCAGGCCAAATTTGACATTCCGCATCAATGTCTGCTGGAACTTGAATTGGAAACCTATGAGCCGGATAACTGCCCGTTGTGCAAAGCCGGAGTTCCGATTGAACGTCCCGGCTCAAAATAATACCGGAAACAACCACCGGGAAACACCATACAGGAATACTCATGCTGACATCAATTTTAAAGAAAATATTTGGAACTAAATCTCTCCGGGATCTGAAAAGGATGATGCCGTTGGTCAGAAGGATCAACGAGTTTGAGCTGTCTTATCAGAAGCTTACGGAAGAGGAATTGAAAAACAAAACGCCGGAATTCAAGCAGCGGCTGGCCCGGGGCGAAACGCTGGACGACATCATGTGCGAAGCTTTTGCCGTGGTCAAAAACGCCTGTCGCCGGATGGTCGGTTCTGAAATTACCGTCTGCGACCAGAAGATGGTATGGGATATGGTGCCGTTCGATGTCCAGATACTTGGAGCAATCGCCCTGCATCGCGGCAACATCGCGGAAATGGCCACCGGCGAAGGTAAAACCCTTGTCGCCACCATGCCGCTGTATCTTAACGCCCTCTCCGGCAGAAACTGTCAACTCGTCACCGTCAACGACTTTCTGGCCAGGCGCGATGCCGAATGGATGGGAACAATTTACCGCTATCTGGGATTGACTATCGGCTGTCTGCAGAATATGCAGCCGCCGCCGGTAAGAAGAGAGCAGTATACCTACGACATCACTTACGGGACCAACAGCGAATTCGGATTCGATTATCTGCGCGACATGGGAATGGCGGCCGAGCCTGAGCATTTAGTTCAGCGCGACCATTATTATGCGATAGTTGACGAAATTGACAGTATTCTTGTTGACGAAGCCAGAACGCCGCTGATTATTACCGGCCCGGTGGGTACCGCCACTCATCAGTTTGACTCGCTGAAACCGCTGGTTGCGGATTTATATTCCAGACAGAATCTGCTCTGTTCAAGAATGGTAAGAGACGCCAGGGAAACTCTGGCTAAAGAGAACGTTTCAGAGGACGAGCGCTATGCTGCAATGATCAAGCTGCTGCAGGTAAAATTCGGGATGGCGACTCACAAACAGTTAATGCATGTTCTGGAAGACGGAGCAATACTGAAAGAACTGGAAAAGCTGGAAATGAGAGTCCGCAGCGACAATAACCGCGGGCTGCTTCAGGAAGTCCAGTCGGAATTATTTTTCACTATTGACGAAAAGAGCAACGAAGCTGATTTGACGGAGAAGGGGCGCAATGCCATTTCCCCCGACGACCCGGAAGCGTTTATTATGCCTGATTTGCTGAATGAATTGCATAATATCGAAACAGACACGACGCTGAGCGAGATTGAGAAAGCTGAAAAGAAGCAGAAGTTCCAGGATGATTTCATGCAGAAAAGCGAACGGCTGCATGACCTTTCTCAACTGCTCAAAGCTCACTGCCTGTTTGAAAAAGATGTTCATTATGTCATCCAGGAGGGCAAAATCCTCATTGTTGACGAACATACCGGACGTCTGATGCCGGGACGCCGCTTCAGCGACGGACTGCATCAGGCGCTTGAAGCAAAGGAAGACGTCGTTATTGAAGACGAAACCCAGACACTGGCGACAATCACCATCCAGAACTATTTCCGTCTGTATAAGAAATTGTCAGGGATGACCGGTACCGCCGAAACCGAAGCCAATGAATTCCATCAGATTTACAAGCTGGATGTAATCGTAATTCCAACCAACCGTCCATGCTGTCGAATTGACGATAACGACTCTATATTCAAGACCAAACGCGAAAAATACAATGCGATTATTGATGAAGTGGTCAGAAGGCACGAAAAAGGTCAGCCCGTTCTGCTGGGTACCGTTTCAGTTGATGACTCGGAAGTTTTGAGCCGCCTGCTTAAACGCCGTAATATTCCGCACAATGTGCTGAATGCTAAAAATCATCAGCATGAAGCTGAAATTATCGCCAGGGCAGGGCAGGAGGGCGCGGTGACCGTTGCCACCAACATGGCCGGGCGCGGTACCGACATTAAACTCGGACCCGGAGTCGTCGGTCTCGGCGGCTTGCACGTTATCGGCAGCGCCAGGCACGATTCCAGACGCATTGACCGCCAGCTCCGCGGACGCTGTTCACGCCAGGGCGATCCGGGCTCATCAAAATTCTATGTGTCTCTGGAAGACAACCTGATGCGGCTTTTCGGTTCAGACCGGATTGTTAAAATATTCGACAAATTCGGCATCGAGGAAGGCGAAGAACTTCAGCATTCATGGTTGAACAAATCCATCGAGACCGCCCAGAAACGGGTGGAGCAGCATCACTTCTCCATGCGTAAACGCACCCTTGAATATGACGATGTCATGAACAAGCAGCGCGAAATCATTTACGGCATAAGGAAAGAGGCGCTGCTTTCCCGGGACCCGCATGATCTGCTGTTTTCGCTGATTGAAAACGGTATTGCGGATATTGTGGAAGAATCGGCGCTGCCCCGTGAGGTCAATGGCGAGGAAGACAAAACTTTTAACTGGGACCATCTGCTGGCCTGGTTGAATCTGAAGTTTCCAATCGGCTTTTCCAGAGAGGAATTTCGCGGTATGGCAGATAATTCCCACGATGACCTGGTATTGAAGATCATCGAGAAAATTGAAAAAGCCTATACTGAAAAGAATGCCCGTTACTCGGACGATGAAAGAATATGGATGCAGAGACATACCATTCTTGAATCAATCGACCGGTTATGGCAGGAAAACCTTTATGCTATGGATAATCTGCGTTCCAGCATCAGCTTGAGAGCATACGCGCAAAAAGACCCGCTGGTGGAATATAAAAATGAAGCGTTCAAGGTCTTCCAGGTGCTGATGAAGCAAATTCATGCTGAAGCGATAAATAATCTGTTCAAGGCCACTTTGACCAGCCTGGCTGAGTTCGAACGCATGATTGAATCTCTGCCGCAGACTTTCATTCATGAAACATTCGGTCAATTTGACGAAAGAGATGTTCAGGTCGATGGCAGGACGCAGGAGAAAGAGGAGAATGAACCGCAGATTCAGATTACTTTCCGGCGCCAGATCGCCAAAGTGGGAAGAAATGATGACTGCCCGTGCGGCAGCGGTAAGAAATATAAAAAATGCTGCGGACAATAGTTTCGATAAACAGAAGCAATGATTTAAAGAGGAGGTTGATATGGGCCTGTTAAACATGATTAAGAATCAATTGATAGACGTTATTGAATGGCCGGAACAGGAACCCGGAATACTGGTTCACCGTTTCGAACGCCATGCCAACGAAATTAAAATGGGCGCTAAACTGATTGTCAGGCCCGGACAAAAAGCGGTATTTGTCAATGAAGGTAAAATTGCCGACGGATTTGATCCCGGCACCTATACTTTAAGCACCCAGAACATGCCGTTCCTGACTACGCTGCTGAGCCTGCCTTACGGTTTTACCTCGCCGTTCAAAGCTGAAGTGTATTTCGTCAAAACCACTGAGCAGCTTGACCGCAAATGGGGTACGCCCAATCCGGTAATACTGCGCGATCAGGATTTCGGAATGGTAAGGCTCCGCGCCCGCGGCAACTACTCATACAAGGTCGGCATCAGGGAGGAAATGATTTCCCGTTTTGTCGGCGCTCAGTCTGACTTTGCCGCTGACAGCATTGAAGAACAAATCAGGGTAAAAGTGATTTCCTCGTTTTCAGATTGTCTCGGCGAGCTGAAAATAGCGGCGCTTGACCTGGCATCCAAATACGATGAAATCAGCAATACCATGCATGTCAAACTGGCCCGGGATTTTGTCCGGCTCGGCCTGGAACTGCTGAGTTTTACGCTGGAAAATATCTCCCTGCCGGATGAAGTGCAGAAAGCCATGGATGAAAGAGCTTCCATGGGGGCGATCGGCAACCTGAACAATTATTCCCAGTATCAGGCTGCGAACGCACTGCGCGAAGCCGCGGGCAATCAAGGCGGCGAGTCCGGCAATCTGATGGGCATGATGCTTGGAACGCAAATGGCCGGAGGACTGTCCAATACGCTCATTCAGCAGCAGAATGCCGCTGCTCAAACAGCGCCGCCGCCTGTTCCGGCGCAAGCATCATATTTCGCGGTTATTGCAGGCCGGCAGGCCGGTCCGTTCAATATGGCTCAACTTCAGGAAATGGTCAATAAAACCGAGATTGCCAGGGATACTTTGCTGTGGAAGCAAGGCATGGCAGCCTGGGAAAAAGCCGAGGCGATTCCTGAAATGATCAATCTTTTTGGCTGCGTTCCTCCGCCTGTTCCGGAAAAATAATCTGCGGCAAACGCTTTACGGATTGATGACGCCCTGATAGAATGGCAACTGCTTCAAGCGGTATTGATGCATCATTTCCTCGTCATAAAATACTTTCATCAGGAACAGTCCGTGCGGCGGCGCGGTTTCCGGCGCTTCAATCCGCTGTTTCGCCTCCAGAATTCTTTTGATGTCGTCCGGCTGGATTTTGCCGGAGCCGACGGCCTCCAGCGCCCCGGTCAGACAGCGGATCATCTTGTAAAGAAAGCCGTCGCCGACAAAAGTAAGACAGTGATATTGACCGAACTCCTGCACATCAATCCGGTAGATGGTCCTGACCGCATCGTCAATTTTTGAACGTTCCACCACAAATGAAGAAAAATCATGTTTGCCGATAAGATGCGGCGCCGCCTGCCTGATCTTGTCCATATCAATATGCCGCCGGAGATGCCATGAATATCTGCCGGTAAACGGATGTTCTTCGCCGGTATTCAGCACATAGGTGTAAGCCTTCCCTTTAGCGTCAAAACGGGCGCTGAAGGCAAGCGGCACTTCCGTAATATTGCGAATCCGGATTGAGAGCGGCAGCAGGCGGTTGAGCGCCTTCTGTAATTGTGCAATCGGAATGTACGGACGTCCGGGAATCGCAAATGAAGCCGCACTGCCGCAGGCGTGGACTCCGGCATCCGTCCGGCTGCTGCCGACCAGATGCACCGGCAGACCTGCAAAAAGCTTAGTCAGGCGTGTTTGCAGCACTTCCTGCACGCTGATGCAATGCGGCTGATACTGCCAGCCGCTGTAGTCAGTGCCGTCAAAGCTTATTTCCAGCAGCAGTTTCCCTGCCGCCTCATATGCGGTATTCTCAATCTTGTCCATGTATTTTCCTGTATTTCTTTAGATAAGCTGATCAGTTTTCACTGCGTCCGGTAAAAATGAGTGAAACTGGATGACAACGAAGGAGTTTTCCGCCGTGCCGCATTACAATACGTTTGTTCAGCGGCTTTTCAACTTTATTCGGAAATATCGTTTTGAGAAAATGGCCGCCTTTTGGAAAATGAATCACTGGATGGAATGACGCCATTTGCATGGAGGCAGGCCGAAGCGCGCTTTAAACAATCGCGCGAAATATCTGGGGTCGGCATAGCCGGCACAATAAGCGGCATCTTTCACCGTTTCTCCAGACTCAATCAATTTGATGGAGAGGCGCAGCCGCTGCAGTTCAAGATATGCCGAAGGTGACATGCCGAGTTGTTGTTTGAATAGTCTGGTAAAAACTGAACGGTTCATTTCCAGCCGCTCCGCCAGCGCATTGACATTCAAGTACGGATCGGAATATTCGGCGTCAATGATCGCCAGCGCCTGAATG
>CAIJKT010000341.1 GCA_903821255.1 uncultured Lentisphaeria bacterium
GAACACCATGGCAGCGCGTATGAAACCTGGCGGCAGATGGGTTCACCATTAAATCTTACCAGAACTCAGGAGGAACTGCTCGATTATGCCAGTTCAATGGAATACCAGTCAATCAATATCCGGAATGATCAAGCCAATAATTCCGTGGCATAGGAATTTGAGCTGAAACCCAATGAAGTAATGTTCGTGGAAATATTCCCCGCCAGTCCAGCGTCTGAAAAGCTTCCGGAAGGAACAAGCGAAGCGCTATGGAATCAGCAGATGAGCGCAACATCCAAGCAGCAGTAGCCAGATATTGACCAACATGTCCATTATTTCAACAAAGACATCAATCTCATACTGACGTTCTGGCAGCATCAATATTTTTCATATATTTCACCAAGAATGCGCCGGATGCCGGTAAACAACTCATTCATCAGTTTGGTGTCATAATGGAAGCGGTCAGCGCCGACTTGCATATAATTGCCCAGCGACTGAAATTGATAGGCAATGCGCATATTATACTGTTTCGCCACTCCGGCATATTGCCGGAACTGTTCAAAACTGGTCCAGTCGTTGCGGGAATGCAAGACCAGCGGGCGCGTTATCCGCGGCATAAAATCTTCGGCATCAAGCTGCGAAAAATGAATGCCCGCAATCATCGGATTTGCCATGACAACGGGCAGTTGCTGGCTTGGATCGCCGCACGAATGGAGAAATATCGGCCCGAACTCCTTTGCAATCGCCTGATATATCGGCAGAGTCAGGCTGAAACTGTCCGGTCCGATTGTGGCAATGACATCCTCCCCCACTCCAATCCCGCTGCCGAAAGGGCGGTGGGTATAGCTCATCGCAAAACAGTTCCGGCATTGCTCCGGGCCGATGATTGCCATCTGCTTGCGGATGTACCAGATATAGGCTACCAGGATTTTCTCTAAAACTTGAAGAATTATTTCAGGCTCGTCCAGCAGCGCCATGTAAAAGCCGTTGCTGTCCCACATGCATCCCAGCGTTTCCAGCGGGCCTTGCGGAGTGTGAATATTAATGGGAATGCGTCCGGCTGTCTCCTCCTTGAAAAATCTTAGCGTTTCAAAAACCATATCCATGTAGCTGTGTTTCGCATCCGGGTCAAACGGCTGGAGATTCTTAACGTCTTCAGGCGTTTCCAGGAACTTTTCAATCATGTACATGTCGCCCATATAAATATGTTCGCCGCCGAATGCTTCCGCCAGGATATATGCGCCAGTATCCAGAGTTAATACCGGCAGATAATCATCATCAATATCCCCCATTTGAACTATGTCGTCGAGCATGGTGATCAAAAGTTTCCGGCGGTCATCAGGCGTATGGTGCACCGGATGCCCAGCGCCATCGGCGTAGCGTCCCCGATGCAAGGCTACCGGCGGCGAAGCAAACGGAGTATTCAGGTTCCATAAATTCTCCCATTTTCTACGACTTTTATCCAGTCGCGATTGAGGATACTTGTCATCAATCTTATCCAGCAATTCTTTAACCTGAGCATTCATTTTTGTTTCTTATGACCATTGTAGAACTCAAAGTTTTTTCAGAGTTCCGACGTTGGCAGTTTTCCTGTTTTGTTAGATATTTAGACCATTTTCATAACTTTGAAATCACCTCGCCAGTGATATACATTAACGCATCCGGCGGATTAGCCGCCTTACTCATGCTGAATTCATCAGCGCTTAAATCTTCTTCGTCCAGATGCAAGTTGAACCGGCGTTTCGGAATATAACCTTAAGTCCGGTTCACGGTTCGTATTAGCGGTCGAGTTTTTTCCAGATGGGTTCCAGGTCAATTAATGCACGTTCCTGAATGGAACTGTCAATCGCCATGGCGACAACGGCGCTTTCCAGGCCTTCATCACCGCCGCATTTCGGCTTACTGTTCTTGACCATGCATTCATATAGCTCTTTCATAATGTAAGAATCGCCGCCGCCATGGCCGTCTCCGGCGAAGTTTATCACGGTTTCGCCTTCATCGCCGATGCAGCGGTATTTCATTATGCCACTATACAATTCCACGATCATAGTGCCTTCAGTACAAGAGAAGTACATTCTGCGTTCCGGGATGGCATTGCTCATTGTTGCCTGGAACATTACCCTGATGCCATTGCGGTATTCCATGATGGCAACCTGATTGTCCATCAGATCCTTATCGGAAGTGAACGGCGAATCCACATCGCGGTGCGAATCCGGCCATGATGCAAAAGTTTTTTCTCCATATTTTTGCATATGGCGTTGATTTTCCGGAACGAAGTAGTTGAGTCCGCCAAAGGCAGCGATGCGGGATGGCAGGGAATCCGCAAACCAGTTGATCAGATCCAGGTCATGACAACATTTTTCCAGAATATGCGGACCGGAATATTTGGTATGACGGCGCCAGTTCATCATGATATAACCGCCGTGCGATGGCATGATATTTTCGTTAGCGTCAATACTCAATATCTGTCCGAGTTTGCCGGATTCAATGAGTTTTTTTGCCTTCCGGTAAATCGGAGCGTAACGCAGCACGAACCCGGTAGCGAAGAGCATCCCTGATTTTTGATGGGCTTTGTAAATCGCCTGGCAGTCTTCAAACGAAGTCG
Organism: uncultured Lentisphaeria bacterium; assembly: GCA_903821255.1. The sequence goes on from CAIJKT010000341.1 coordinate 2,585, forward strand.
CCAGCGGTTTTTCGGAAAACACATGCTTGCCGGCTTTAAATCCGGCAATGATATGTTCCTTATGATA
>CAIJKT010000342.1 GCA_903821255.1 uncultured Lentisphaeria bacterium
GCTCCGCATTTACCGATTCCCCGCTTAAATTTTAGAATTTCAGCACTTCTCTTTAACACATATAGTAAATTTGTCAATGAAAAGCATCGTAAAGCATTTAAATACAGTATGTTAAAACGCTAGAAAGAGAGATATTTTTTTACTGTGAAATTGCGATAATGCGATAAAATGCAAATTATGGGATTTTAAATTATTAAAGCCGCGGCTTAAAGGTTTCCCTGATCACCATTTCGGAATTGACTTTGATGGAGACTTTGCCGCGGAACTCTTCAAGCCAGGAACGGTCACAGATCAACTTGCCGAAGAGCCTGCCGATTTTGGGCATGGGGACTGCCATTGTAGTCAGATTATAGGAACGGAACAGCGGGTTGTCATCGAACGCAATCAGCCTGTAGTCCGCCGGGATGAATAAACCCTGCTGCCTGGCAAAGTCGATGAATTTTGCGGCAAACTGGTTATTGACTGCCACGATCACCATCTCCCCGCGGTGTTTTTTCACCAGCTCCAGCGCCCTGGCAAATCCGTTCGCGTTCGCCGGGATGTTTTCCGGCAGTTCATTTTTTTCATTTTCCCGCCGCAATCCGAGCAGCAGCCCCTCATAGCGTTTGACGCCCCAGAATAAACCCCCGGGTTCATTGAACATTGCAATATTCCGGCAGCCGCATTTTTTCAGCAGAGCACCCACGGTGATGCCGTCGCTGAAGGGGTCCATCGAGACAAAGGAGACCATATCCAGGGGAATCGGTTCGCCGCTGCGGTTCAGCATGTATAGCGGCATCTGGAAATCCAGCAGCAGATCGCCGTTGTTCTGGATAAACGCGGAATCCTCAGTATCGGGGAAAATCACCAGCGCCGAAGCACCGGCGGCGGAAATTTTCTTCAGCAGGGCGATATAGTTCTCCCGGGTTCCGCCGGCGGGAATACTGTCGTACATTACAGAATAGTTGGACAGGGCGATTTCTTTCTCCAGCGCCAGAAACGAAGTTTCATTCCAGTGAATCCAGTGTGGTGTTGATGAATACAAAACATAGATGATCCGGTTGGCCTCTTTAATCAGGCGCTCCACCAGGGCATGATCGATATTGTCGCGCAGCACCGTGCCGAGCCGCTTTTTGCGGACCACCAGGCCGTTGTCCTCCAGCATTTTCACCGCCCGGTGGGCATTCATGCGGTTCGTGCCGAAGGTGCCGGCCAGTTTCATTTCCGGCGGCAGCGGCTCGCCGGGCCTGGTTTCGCCGTTGTTGATCCCGGCTAACAGGCTGCGGTAGATGTCTATGATTGCATTGTTCATTTGTTCAATCTGTTTATGTAATAAAGTATTATTACTAAATAAATACCACATTTATTGCATAAATACAACATTACTTGCCGTAGTCTATTGACAAAAAGAATGAAATAGATTATAATATGTTCAAACGAGTTGAACATTTAAACAATTAAGTGAAATACTCATGAAATTTATCAATGAACCATCTCAGCCGTTCCGGCGCGAATGGCGGTCTGTCGGAGAACTCAGCCAGCCGGAGCAGGGGATATTTGTCCGGAACCGGCAGTCGGCCGCTATCGATTGCAGAGCTAAAAAGTCAGTACGGCTGAATATTGTCAGGCATGTGAGTTTTACCGGCAAAGCGGAGAATTGCTGCTGGCCGGCAAGAAAGCAACAGGCGGAATGCCGGCTTGCTGGAAAAACAATAGATAAATTGGAAGAATTATACTGCTTGAACTGCAACCGGCATAATTAACAATAAGGGGGAGAATCAAAAATATCTGTCAAACAGGAAAATACGACAATAATATTTGATGTCTCATAAAAAAGAGGTAAAAATGATGTTTAAAACATCAGATTTTGAATTGATGGATGAGAATGGAATAACTAAAAAATAATGTTTCAGGCTGTTGTCAACTCTTAAACACTAAAATATTAAATAACTGGAGTCCTGGAAAATGAATGTAAAGCAATCAATATTTATAATGTTCTTCCTTCTGACATCAGTACTTTCAGCGGAAGAAAATCTTTTTAAAGATGGTGATGCTGAATCATCCATCGGGAATTGGGCTAATGGAGATGTGCAAGTCTGTTCTGAAAATCCACGTTCAGGGAAAAACTGCTTCAAGACATTGAAATCCGCAGTTATAAATTCGTCGTTCATTCCAATAGATCCTTCAAAAAAATATAAGATCTCCGGCTGGTTCAAAAGCGCTAATGATAAAAAAACTTATCTATATTTAGGATTTGTTCCTTTCGATGCCAACTGCACACAAATAAAAAGTGAAGAAGTGACAATAATCCCCGACACAGAAACTGAATTGTCAGAAACCTGCAAGCCGGAAGATAATATCATAAAAATCAAAGATGGAAGTAAATGGAAAGTGGAAAAGCTGGACGGTAAAATTCCTTTAAATATGATTGCTTTCTTTGCAGACGCAACGAAAGAATATAAAGATCTTCCCAACAGAGATATTTCTCCCGGCATAACTAAGGTGGAAAAGAAGGAAGATGTCTGGGAAGTTTATCTTGAAAAACCTTACGGCAACTGTTTCAAGGTTTATCCGGCGGGAACTAAAATCCGGGAGCATAAAAGCGGCGCGACATATGGCTACTCCATACTTGAGGTTAACTTCAACAGTCCTGAATGGAAAGAGTTCTCGGCAACGATAGAAGGAACCTCCCCGTATGGTTTCAACGGTAAAAAATTCTGGCATGGGACAAAATTCATTAAAATAGTAATTATGTCATTAGGCGGCGGACCGGTTTACTTTGATGATATAAGATTTGAAGAACAAAAATAAAAAGTCAACATAAAAGAGGTATCCAAATGATAATAAGCAAAAATGTGAAAATCCGGCAATTGCGCAAAGGGGATTTTCACACCGTACTATTTTGTCTTTTTACATTGTTCTTCTCGTGCTTGTTGAACAGCGCGGAAACTCCGGAACTGACTATTGTTAAAAATGCTCAATCCGATTATGTGATCGTTACGCCTGATTCCCCTAACAGTCATGTGAAATATGCATCGAATGTTTTGAAATCAGTGCTGAAGAGTTGCACAGGTGCGGAGCTTGCCGTCTGCGAAGAAAGCAGAATCCCCTCCGGCAAAAACAAAATATACCTTGGCAACACTCTGGCTGCTCAAAAAGCCGGCGTGAAAGTTAATGAGATAAACGACTGGACATATATAAAGCAAGTCAGCGGAAAAGATTTATATCTCGCCGGATGCGACAATACAGCGCCCCGGACAATGAAATACCCTGATACGATGGGCCTGTACGGTTCATTAAAAGCCGTCACATCTTTTCTTCAGGATGAAATTGGCGTCGTGTTTCTTGCGCCGGGCAAACGAGGCGAAATGCCAACCGAAATAAATACATATTTCCCTAAAAAGGATGTGCTGAATATAAACAGTTCTCTTAACGTAAAAAGGTCACCGGTCTTTAAATATTGTACTCAGAACTGGTGGAGGGATCAGCCATATTCTTTTGCAAATAACTATATTGCCGACACCAGACTGTCTCTGCAGGGCGGGCATTCTTATTACGGGGCAGTTCCAAAAGAGAAATACGGGAAAACTAATCCTGAGTATTTCGCGGAAATAAACGGCAGAAGAGATTCATCTCAAAATCATCTTTGCATTTCAAATCCGGAAGTTCAGGAATTGATGCTTAAAGAATTGGACAAGCGCCTTGATCAGGGATTTGACGCAGTGGAGCTGGGGCAGACTGATGGTTATCAGCCCTGCCAGTGTAAAAACTGCCAGGCGCTTCATCCTGATTTCAAAGAGCGGCTGTGGATAGTGCATTCCGGCATTGCAAAGGAAATGGAAAAGCGCCGTCCCGGCAAAAAGATTATCATAATCGCCTACGGTCCTACTGTCGAGCCTCCCAAAACATTCAAAAAATTCAGTGACAATGTCATAATTGAACTTGCCATCAGCAATGATGCGGAAGAGCAAATTAAAACATGGGAAAAAATCACGGATAAAATCGTAGTATATTTATACAACTGGGGCTATTATCAGATTGCCGGCTTCGGGCCCAAGCGCAATCCGGATTTCGCGTCCCGGCAGTTGCGTCTTTTCAGGGACAGCAAAATTATGGGAATGTATCTTTGCGGATGGGGTGAGAATATGGGGCTTGAAGGGCCTGTATATTATGTCTATGGACAACTCGCCGGAAACCCGGACCTGGATCCGCAAAAACTGGCTGACGACTATTACAAAGCGTCATTTCAGGAAAGTTATCCTTACATGAAAGATTTCTTCAATGCGCTGTACAGGCAACTGGATATCTATACATGCCTGGATAATGATTTGAGAAAATATTATACTCTGAGCTGTGAAGGGAAAGGGCCTTTTTATTTCAGAAATGCCATTGATGTGATATCCTATACTTTTCCGCC
>CAIJKT010000343.1 GCA_903821255.1 uncultured Lentisphaeria bacterium
TAACCTTTTTAATAAAATAGGGGTATATAGGATGAAAACAAATGAAAATGAAGAAAATTTACAATTATATATATAGTTTATTATAAACTGATTATGAATAATAATTAAAAGCAGTTAAACGTCAGCTCTATATCTTGGGAGCAGAAGGTCGAGAGTTCGAATCTCTCTGCCCCGACCATTTTTATCTCCCTTGAATTTCGTATGGCTGTCACATACTGAATTTCACTTCAGTTCTGTGCGGTTTATTTTCCTCTGAAGGTGCGCCGGTATTCGGATGGAGAGATTCCGCGATATTTGCGGTAAAGACGGGAAAAGTAGAACTGATCCTGGAATCCGACTTTTTCCGCGACTTCCTCGATCGACATTTCCGGGTTCTGGTGGAAATATTCTTCCGCTTTTTCAAGCTTTCTTTCCAGCATATGATGTTTAAATGACTTATTAAGCTTCTGCCGGAAGAGATGGGAAATCGTGGAGCAGCTTTTGCCGGCATGTTTTGCAACTTCTGCCAGTGTAATGCCGCGGTGCTGGTTGGCATCAAGAAATATATTTATCCGGCTGATGATGCGGTCTCCGTGGACGGCTACCAGCTCTTTGGAGACAATGTAGTCCACCAGCATGGAGAACATGCCAAGCACGTCCCGCAGCTTGCCAGGCGGATAATACGGCAGCTTATTGAATGCCGCCTCCAGTTTTTCGTAAACGGCCGGATTCGGACAGGCTTTTTTCACGCGGGCATTGATTTTGCGGGATGTTCTGAACTGGCCGATCATCGCAAATCCAGCGAGCTGATTTTCAACATAAATCGGTGTTACCGCTTCCTGTATTCCGGCATGGCAGCGATAGCAGACCATGCCCTTTTTCCTGGCGCTTTCATTTCGCCCGGCAATATCTGTCATGGAACAGCGTTCGGGGCCGAATATTTTTGTCTGGATTATCCGGCAGAATTCCAGGTTCCGGCAGTTGAGTCCGCGCATAAGTATCTGACCGTCGGGAGCAAAGAACATTATTTTTTTATTAACCGTCGCCGCAAAATTATCGAATATTTTTTGAATGTCCGCCCGTAAAATCAGTTCCAGCGTATTATCCATGATAAATAATTCCTTGAAAGCTTATCTTAATATTGACAAATAATACATCGCAATTGCGGAAAAGTCCATGTCTTTGCCGTTTATTCCATTCAATAATTTAGATTTAACAGTATTGTTTATGGTATAACATTAAAAGGAATGTTGTCATGGACGGAAAAGTAAAAGTCGGAATTATCGGCCTGGGGTTCATGGGAACCACTCACTTTGACATCTATGAGTCAAGCGGCAAAGCGGAAGTCGCGGCCGTGGCCGATACGAATGCGGCGAAACAGCGCGGCGACATCAGTGCTGTCGCTGGAAATATCAGCGGCAAAAACTGCAAATCGCTGGATTTCACCGGTGTTGCCGTTTATGCCGACGGCATGGAGCTGATTAATGATCCGGCTGTGGAGCTGGTCGATATCTGCCTGCCGGTGTTTCTCCACAAGAAATTTGCGCTTGCCGCCATCAATGCCGGCAA
>CAIJKT010000344.1 GCA_903821255.1 uncultured Lentisphaeria bacterium
CTTCAGGATAACTAAAACGGCTATTTGAGGCCGTAGAGCTTTCGAATCATATTTTCATCGTCAACCCAGATTGGGACAACTTTTGGCGATGACGCTGTCTGATTTGCTTTTTCCAATGCGGCTCGTTTCATTTCAGAATCGGCATAAGCATAAATCTGAGTTGTATTTATATCAGAATGCCCTAAGAATTCTGCAAGCAATACTAACGGCATTCCACCGCGATATAAATGCATTGCCCGTGTATGCCGAATCTGATGCGGATGCACCCTGTTTGGGATATCAATATTCCGATTACATTTTTTTGCATCTTCACCATATCGTTTGAAAAATGCACCGGTGTTTGCTTCAGACATTCGTGTTCTTTCTCCTTTGATTTTGGTATAAAAAAGGAAATCATCTTTCTGCCTGCTTTCTGCCGGATGAAATTTTTCCAGATACTGAACATAATGTTCAACGGTTTTCCTCATCAACGGGACCGTTCGCGGCTTTTTCCCTTTACCAGTGATATATACGAATGGAGCCGGACTTTGGAGTTCAATATCGCGAATACGCAGATTAAGCGTTTCCTGACATCTTGCTCCCAAGTCATACATTAAAATCATAAAGAAGCGATCTCTGAACCCATTATTTTTGCTGACATCCGGTTGTTCCAATAATAATTTAAGAGCCTCTTCAGAAAGAAATTCGACAATCTTATTAACTGATTTTTTCATAGGAACCTTTTCAATTTCAATCAATTGTACAATTCGTGCCGGATCAAGAAATACAGCGTACTTGGAGAATGCTCGAATTACCATCAACCGGAGATTCCTTGTATTCGTACAGCATTGACGTGTATCTTGAAGCCAATCGAGAAAGTCACAAATATTTTGATAACACAAATACTCGAAAGACATTTGTGTTAATCCGATTTGTTTATCTGTTCTCATAAAATCAAGGAACAAGTTGATTGTTTCCCGATATGCTTTAATAGTGTTGGGGCTACAACTTCTATGTTTTGGAAGATAGATTGTCAAAAACTTATTGATCGTAATGAAAAACTGTTCGTCTTTAATGCTCATTTTTCAACCTCAGGTAAGAGTGTTTCAAACTTAGTGATATTCATTTGTCCCATTTGAGGGAAAAATTCCGGGACGAGATGAATGTAATATGCCGTATCCGAAAGTTGAACATGTCCAAGATAGGCGCTCAAATATGGAAGATATGCGTTTAAGTCTTTTCCTTCTCGCATCCAACGATATAAGCAGTGCGTTGCGAATGAATGGCGGAAGTCATAAATCCTAGGCGGATTTCCGCTAAAATTAGACAATCCAGCCTTTCGATAAGAATGGCAAAAAGTTATTATCAACGCACTTTTTGTATAGTAGCCTGTAGCATTTTGATTTGGGAAAAAATATTCACAATCAGGGTATATTTCAGAAATCAACGTTCTGTATTTTCGACACAGTGCCAATACGTCATGTGCAAGTACAACATTGCGATCATTATGTCCTTTGGATTCTATTATCTTTATAACACCGTTTTCTAAATCGACATTTTTACTCAATAAGATTCGTGCCTCAATAGGACGGAGTCCACAACAATAAAGCAACCGGAAAAGTACAGGAAATACCAAATGACGACCTGGAGAATAACTACAATAATGAAGGTGGTCAACCTCATAAAAGAATGCAGACAGTTCATCTTTCGCATAAATATGAGGAACATACCGCGGCGGACGTTTACGGCTTGTGATTTCAACTGGAATCACATAAGCATTTTCTCCGAGGCTATTGATATACTTTGCAAGTCCACGGATAACCGAAATACGCTTACGTTGGCTTGATATGTCTTCTGTTTGACGCCTTTCAGCCCAACGTAATCCAATTTCTTTAATAAGAGTAGTCTCATGAGGAAAATATTCATAACAAAAAAGGTCAATTTCATTGAGAATACGCTCTCCTTCACTATATAAATATCCTAATGTCAACGCGCATTAATATTGGCCGGATTTTGAGCATTTAATTTTGCCGGAGTC
>CAIJKT010000345.1 GCA_903821255.1 uncultured Lentisphaeria bacterium
AAATACTTGCCTTCTCCCAAGATTTTTATGTGTCCGTCTGCGACAATGCTGACAGATCCGCTGACATATGGTCCCAACAGTTGTATTGAACTGCCCACTTCGCCTTCGCGGTATCAGTATGTTTCAATCGGATACAATTTTGATAATGGCTTCGGACAAACTTATGATGCGGGCGGCGCGGTACAATCGTATACGCCGTGGAAAAACAACAGAGTCAAGAAACCTTCGACCAAGATTATGCTTGGAGACACCTGGAGATATCTGGGAACTCAGGCTCGCGCCGCAATCAACGGCAATGCCTCGCTTACCGCCGGAACAGATACAATACATGACGTGCATATCAACAGAAGCGCTAATGTTGTATGGGGGGACGGGCATTATGCGCCAATTACGAATGCCGAGCGTGTGACCAATGTCGGCATGGTAGGCCTGGCAACCAGCATTGAATATTACTACAGAATTACCAATTATTACGGATTATAATTCAGCTAAGGAGCAGTTCAAAAATAATCTTTACATCTTCGCGATTCTCCCGCATGCCTTTGTGTTTGCCGGTTCGTTACATACCTGAGGGTATGCGCCTCACCGTCAATTCACAAAATCACCCCGGGATATTTCACGAAACTTGTAAACTTTATTTTTGAACAACTCCTAATTTTTAAACGGTGCGGGATTTATTTTATCAGAGGACAAAGATGATTAAGAAACTGCTGTTTTCAGGCGGGTTGTATTGTGCGGTGTTTTCAACTATGGCGCTGGAGCCGGGGGTGGTTTTTTCAGCACCTTTCAGCAAAGATTTGAGTGCGGAGACAGTTGCCGGAAAAGTTCTCCCGGTTTCCGGCAAAGGCGAGATTATCCAGATACGGAATGTGCCGGGAGTTAAAATTACCGGCGGTGATGCTTCGGTTCTGCTTTATTCGGGAGAAAGTTTTCTTCAAGCGGATGAGGGGACCATTGAATTCAAATATTACCCGCTGCTGAAAGAGGCGGTTGCTGCTGCCGGAGGCAAAGATGTGTTCGCCACTCTGGTTTCAATAAAGTCGTCTTCGCCGCCTGAATATGCCGGTTTAAGCATCGGGGTCAATGCCAAGGATAACGGGAAAAAGTTTTATCCATGGGTAATCGTTGCCGGCAGAGACGGGGATCAGATTTTCCGTCAGGCGGATATTGGCGATTCCAGATGGTATAAGTTTACAATATGCTGGACCCGGCAGAACATCTCGCTTTATCTGGATGACCGTCTGACCGGCTCGATGAAACGTCCGCCTGAACTGTTCGGCGACAAGAGTCTCGGCATCGGCGGATATGGCATTGCAAAAGGATATGGCGTGATTGCAGACTTCAAGATTCACCGCAAGCCGTTAAAAGCCGGCGATACGGACACCGCATTTTTCTCATTTCCCGGGCGCAAAGGCAAAGCGGAACTTACTTCCAATTCATCAATTCCAGTCAGGGAGAATATTTTTGCCGCCAAGGCTGTAACTGATGCTCCCGCAATATTGCATATATCATCCGGAATATTTAAGGTCATTCCCGGACAGGGCTATGTGGTAAATTTCTCAGACCGTCCGGTCCGGTATCTGGCTGCAGACGCTAAAGGCGTGTTGAATATTGAATTGGAAAGGGAAGACAATTGCAGCTCATTTACGGT
>CAIJKT010000346.1 GCA_903821255.1 uncultured Lentisphaeria bacterium
ATGGAGCAAAGCTTCGCAGCGCGCCGACATGTATAACGACGCGCATATCGCGCTGGATCTGATGGCCCGCGAACTGCAATGCGTCATGTATAACAGCGACAACTCGATGCTGGGCATTTATCCGTTCTGGTTCCAGAAAGTCAAGGATGTGGCCTCGCCGGCGGTCGGCACGGACCCGGTTAATAAATATTATCCCCACTCCACGGGCAGTGATTTTGAGTTGACCCAGCTTAATTTCATTGCGGCCACAGACATGACGCCGTCGCTTGCGGTGTCGAACCTTTGCGAGATCAGATACCGGTTTGTTCCGGCCGGTGACTTCATCCTTGCCGCGAATTCCATTGACGGCAAGGACATCGGCGAAGGCTGGCTGGTCCGCAGTTGCACCGGCGACGATTCCGTCGGCAAGTGGGATTTCACCACTCTCCTCACTAAGCCGCGCTCGGGCGCCTTCCCCTCCAGAATCAATGATATCTGGAGTGACGCCAGTTCAGCGCCGTACCAGCGGGTCATTCCCGGCGTTTATATGCTGAAATTCACCTGTTATTATATGGATACGGGCGGAAACTGGCAGGAGAGTACTCCGCTCCGGTATACAGGCGGCACATCGTATGGCTTTGGCGCCGGCAGGGGCGTCGGCATGGGCGCCGGCACGGTCAACACCGGCACGGTCAACACCGGTTCCTTAAAGGACGGCACCCCGCTGCCGGACGCGATCAGGATAGACCTGTTCATGATGTCCCCCACCGACTGGCGGGAATGGAAAGCTAAAATTGACCTGGGCAATTTTCCCGCCGCGGAAGTTATCAAACTCCAGCGGATGCGGACTTTTTCCAAAATGATTTTCTTAAATAATAAATTTAATTATTAAACAGGTGTAAAGCATATATGAAAAAAATACTGTTCAATTCAAAATCGAAGCAGAAGGGTATAGCGTTATTGTTTGCGCTGGCGATGCTGTCCCTGCTGCTGATTATGGCGATCGGGTTCGCCACCAGCGCAATCTTCGAACAGAAAGCCGCCGCCAACAGCGCCAGTACCACCAATGCCCGGGTTTTTGCCCAATCCGCGATGAATCGGGTGGTCGCGCTGTTAAACGTGTATGGCGACAGTATTCAATACAGTCATGATCCCACTAATACTACCGACATGCTCAGCCATCTGACTACCGCTGTAAGCGGGGCGCCGCTTTATACCTGGCAAAAGACGGATCCGGTGTCATGGGAGTATTTGAGCGTCAGTGACGGCATCGACACCCGGATGATTGGACGTTTCTCCTATAAAATAGTTCCCCTTGGCGGCATCGATCCCGGCGCCATTGTGTCCCAAACCGTCGATGAGAAATTGGGCACTGAACCCAGAATTGGAAATAATGTCACGGAAATCAATGTCACGTCGGTTAGTCCCAACGATATTCCTGTCAGCTCCGCACTGGCGCAAAATTTCAATTATACGACTTTCGCCGGCGCACCGGGCAAATATCCCGGATATCCGCCCGGCTGGCAAACCTACGACAACCTTTTCAACACGCTGAACATCACTGCTTCCGACGTGAGAGGCAAATTTCTGAAATGGTTTGTGCTGGACACCTTGAAATTGAATGAAGCATTCCAGGTCAACGCGCCTTCCCCGACCCCGCCGCTTTATCATCGTTTTAATCTTACCCGCAATTTTACCACAGATTTTCCGGCGGCCTATCCGCCGGTAGCGATATATGAAAAAATCCTGCTGGACAAAAATCCAACCGCCAGTCCTGACGGTGTTCCCGACCAGCCGCCGAAAGCTTATCCCTCAACCGCTCCGGAGGATGGTTATGGTATTCCATGGCTGGCATTTTTCGGCTATGATAAAAATGGTGTTCTGGACAATACGCAAAAAGGCACATTTGCTTCCGTGATCGACCGCCGCCGCCAGATCGCCGCCAATCTGGTCGACTACTGTCAGGTGAGCGGTAGCCCCGTAACCAATGTTAATTATTCGACATGGACCACGGCAGGGGCTGATCCGGCATTTACCGGCAATATGCAAACGCCATATATCAATGAGTTAGGGTTCACAATTTCGGTATCCGCCAAAAGGACTTCTAAAACTAATGTACAAATAAGCTTTACGCCCAATGTTCTTTACGAGGTCATCAACATTTATCCGGTTGCTGATACCACTCCATATATAAGGGTACTATACACACTCAATTATAAAATTAACGGAACAGCATATCCTCCAGTCTCAATTCTGTCGACAAACACGCAAATGACCGCCGCATATTGGAATGCCGCCAATACGCCAAGATATGCTGATAGAGCATTCGCCGATCCAGCCATTACATGCAACGTTACGGTTGCAAAAAATGTTGCAGCAACTATAAATATTACCGACTGCCAGTTATCTATTGATAAAGTAGTTTTGTCCACTACTAGCCTTGCCTCCGGCAATGCGGATTGTGCTTTGATCAAGGGCACGTCGTCAAAGTGGGCTACTACCGTGACTTGCGCTGCCGCAACGAACAGTACCTGGCCAGGGACAGCCGAATTCAGTATTGCTTTTCAGACCAACGATCCCAGGCAGAATTTGAATCCAGGTGACTGGTGCATGACGGAAACCTCTCCTGGTGGCACCTTTCCCGCCAGCGCCCCTTATGCCAATGTTGGCACTCCTGGCAGCAAAAATAATTTCAACGGATCTCCGGTTAATCCTTCAACCACCGGATTGGACCCTGAAGTTGTAACCGATCCGGCCTACAATCCTGGAGCCCCGGCCGGGAAGACGAATCTATCCACCGCTTACATTCGTCATGCAATCATGCAATCGCCATGGGAATTAGGCCTTATCCACCGGGGAGCGGCCTGGGAAACCATCAATTTAAAAGCATGCGACTTGGATAAAGCGAATACATATGTGGCGGCAGGTGTTCCAGACGCGTCTTATGCGTATGTCCGTATCCCCGGCGGGGCGGCTTATGCCTCCGGCGACGCCAATATCCTGGATCAGGTCAAAATGGACAATAATACTACGAATTACAAAGTAAATATTAATGCCGCCACCGATCCGGTCACTAACCAGAATGCCGTGCTGCAGGCGCTGTTGAGAAATATCCGGATCGGCACCACCTATGCCTTGCCGGGGGCGGCGGTAGGAACGGCAATTACCGATCCCGCTAAACTTACTGCTCTGTTTACGGCAATCGCCGCTAAAACCGCCAATTACCCGACCCGCGCCGCCGTGGCCAACGTCGCGGCATTGTTTGACGGTACTTGCGGCACCGTGCAGGGAACTGACGCTTTGAAAGAAGAATTGATCGGGAAATTTATCAACCTTACCGACATAAGCGGCAAATCCCAGTACTTCTACGTCATTCTGCTGGCCCAGGCGATCAAGGATATAGGCACCCCGGCCAGCGCAGCCACCGGGTTGACTATTATCAAAAAAGATACGGCAGGCAATCCGGTTACGTTTAATAATGTGCGTATGGGAGCTTTTCAGAAGCCGGTAGAAAGTCCTGCCGGCAGCGGTAATTATGTTTATGCTGATGAAGTTATCGGCGAGCAGAAAATCAAAGTATTGATTTTCATGGAGCCGTCTAATAAATGTAAAATACTGTCTTATGAATTTATACCGTAACAGGAAATGACTATGATTAAGAAAGTTTTATTGATTTGTCTGTTTGCCGCCTTATTGCCGTTGGCACTTTTCGGCGCGAAAAATGTTGATAAAGAGGAAGATGTTGAGGAATTGACTAAAGCCGACGTATTGGCTACATGTGCCGGTTTTGACAAGGCCATTGCCGATGGCGAAAAGATGTCTTCAATAAAGTCGCCTGTGTATAAAATGTTTGCTGATACGATTAACGACTGGCTTAAAAATTATCGTTTCCTTGAAGTGGATACCGAAATTGACAGAAGCTGGTATGAGAGAACAGGGAAAATGTTAGAATACATTTACGAATGTAGAAAATTCATTGAGCTTGCGCAGATGGCAAATAAGGTAAAATCAGAGGAATACGAAAAAATAAAAAACAATTTAAATGAAGCGCATCGGCGTTTTGCGGAGCTGGTCAAAAATCCTACGCCGGTGGATAAGGATAAATTGAATAAACTGCGCGACGAAAAGGCAAAGTGGCAGGCCCAGAAACGCCGCGAGCAGCCCTAGCCGCCGTTTAACCACAGAGACGGCGAATGAAAGCGAGAAAAGTGGTCAAGCGAGAAAAGTGGTCAAGCGAGAAAAGCAAGAAAAGTTGAAAGCCGGAAAATCTTTAATTCCATACTTTCAGTTATTTAACCACACGGAGAAAACCTGTTTTCTGTTTTAATCCGGTCTTTTTTTATGCTTATGATTGCGCCGCAATCTTTGGAGTGCGAAGCCCCTGCTTCGCTTTGCATTAGATAAATACTGCATTCGACGTCGCCTGGAAGTATGGCAATGCTGCTGCGGACAGCGCCCGGTACAAAACCAAAGCGGCGCAGGGTCGCCGCAGTCCAAAGTCAGGCCGGAGCGCCTGACAAAGATAAATGCGAAGGACCGGGATTGCCCTGGACAATTGGATATTCCGCTTAAAAATATTTGCCGTAAAAAAATGCTTTCTCCGTGTCTCTGTGTCTCTGTGGTTAACTTCTTTTTTCGGGGTTGAAAATTATTTTATATGGTGCTATACTTATTTTAGTGGTTTTTTTTGTTGTAATATCATATATTTGCCACAGGGAAAAAACAGCGGAAATCCAGGGCGCCGCAAGCCGCCCCGGAAGTTCAAATCGAAGAGGAATCAATGCCGGCAGCGCGTAAAACAATTTTCAAAAATTTCACCATCGTGGAACTCCTGGTGGTCCTGGCGGTAGCTGGAATACTTTTAGGTATTTCATTGGGCGGGCTTAACGGTATATTGACACGTCAGGGAGCATCCGGAGCGATCAGAAGCATTAGTTCCAAACTTGCGTTATGCCGGTCTTACGCCGCGGTAAAAAATTCCTATGTCGCGCTGCTGCTGCCGAATGACAATCCTAATCCTCCGGGAGCTCCTTCAGTCGGAACATATAATACTGGATTCACAAGTGACCGATTAAAGCAGTTCCTTTATACAAAAAGCCGCGTGTGTCTGGTAACTCCAAGTGACACTGTTGCCGGAGATTATATATTTTACAGTTGGATAGACGGCAATGAATGGGATGACTTGCCGTCAGGCACCTGTGCTTATACCAGTGTTCATCCGGTTAAAGTTACCGGAATAGTAATCAATACAGGCGGCACTGACTATGCAGTAACTTCATCCGCAGTTGTATTTAAGCCGAATGGCATGCTTGACGATAATGTTGTAATTAAAGCTTTTATGGCAATGTATATTCCGACTAATCCTGCCGGCAAAGAACTGGTTTATGAAACAAAATCCGGACAGAGCAACGCCTGGGAAATTTCGATAAACCCTTTTACAGGAAAAGCGAGTTATGAAAAGAAAAGCAATTAAAAAAGTCATATCTGCTTTTAATATGATCGAAATTGTGCTGGCGATGGCGATTATTGCTTTCGGCATGACTAGTATTCTCGGCTTGTTTCCTGTCGGCATCAATGCTTCTCAGAATGCGATTGCAAACAACTGCGGCTCTGATGCGGTTGAACAATTCATGGGATATTTAAAATCCTATGCCGAAATTCCGGCCACCACCAATTTTGCAACCCTTTTCGGAACTTCTTCTGCAACCGGTTTACTGAAGGAGAAAGATCAAATTCCAGGGGTAAGCGACTTAGATACACTCAGGAGCACAGCCGCCGATGTGGAATCCAACCTGTTTTTGACTGCGTTGCGCACAAATCCGGCAGCTCCCGCAGCCCCGTATAGTAAAATTACCGGATGGCAAATGTATCGTTCAAATCAGCCCGCAATATATTTTGTGACTCAAGGCGAGGAAAACGCTTTCCCATCTGATTTTGCGGCGATGATTATTGCCTGGAAGCAGCCGATAAGCACTAATTTAACTCTCGGCACTTGGCGGTTGATTCCTGACAATGCTTATACACAGGGGGCCGGATTGAACATGGAAATCAGTTGGCCGCTCGAAAAAAGCTATGCCGACCGGGAAAAACGGTGTTATTATATTGAGATTAAAAAACCGTAAAAGGGTATTGTAATTTTGAATACGAGAAAAACAGTTAAATTTTTAAGATTCACGCTCATTGAACTCCTGATGGCGATGGCGGTCTTTACGATCATTGCCTTGATCATGATGCGTTTTTTCAGCTCCGCAC
>CAIJKT010000347.1 GCA_903821255.1 uncultured Lentisphaeria bacterium
AGCACGGTGTCCGCCAGTTTGCCCATGACGCCGACCGATGCGCCGCCGTAAATCAGTTCAATGCCCTTGTCCGCGAGGAGTTGACCCAGTCCGGCCGCCGCATCGAGATATTCGGGCGATGCTCCTTTGCTGGAGCCGCAGTAAACACATATACTTTTTATAATCATGATAATCCTGAAAGAGCCGCTTTTAAAGGTAAAATTGACTTTTTTAAAATTGCATAAAGCGCACTCAGGGTTAATTTACTTGTGATTGCTGTTTTAACAAGAAATTTTTCAGGAGTTTTCCGCGATGGTCAAGAAAAGTAATAAAGCGATGGACATCAGCAAATTCGACAGGAACATGGACATAAAAAAAGCTGATGAAAATGGTTTAGTGTGGCATCTTCCGTATGAAAAACCGTTTAAACTGGCGGGATTTTACTGGTTTGATCAGGATCAGGTTTACCGCCGTTTTCCGGTAAAGCCGCAGTTCCCGTTATCGGAAGGCGTGGACGGACTTTCGTGGTGTACCGCGGGCGGACAGATCAAGTTCCAGACTGACAGCGGTAAAATCAGCCTGAGAGTCAAGCTGCGCGATGCCGGGTCCATGGACCATATGGCGCAGACCGGCATGAGCGGTTTCGATCTGTATGTCGGCAAGCCGGGCAGAGAGACCTTTTATTCCGTTACCCGCTTCGCGTGCAGCGCAACCGAATTCACTTATGAACTTTTCAACTGCGATGTCCGCAAACTGCGCAATTTCACGATCAATTTCCCGCTGTACAAAGGCGTGAATGAAGTGATGGTCGGCTTGCTGGACGGCGCAAAGCTTGAAGCGCCGCCGGCATACCGGATGAAAAAGCCGGTGGTGGTTTACGGCACCTCCATCACCCAGGGCGGCTGCGCGTCGCGTCCCGGTTCCTGCTGCACGAATATTCTGAGCCGCCGCCTGAACCTGCCGTTCATCAACCTCGGTTTCTCCGGCAGCGGCAGAGGCGAGCCGGATGTTGCCCGGAATATTGCGCTGATCGAAAAGCCGGCGATGCTGGTGCTGGATTATGAAGCTAATTGTGTGAATTTTGAGACCTTCAAAAAAACGCTGCCCGAGTTTATTTCGATCCTCCGCGCCGCGCATAAAAAGACGCCGGTGCTGGTGATTTCCAAAAACCGCTACGGACAGGAAGCGCTGGACCATGAGCCGGATAACAGGAGCGACCGGAAAAAGTTCCGCGAACAGTGTAAGGAATTCCAGCAGAAGCTGGTTAAGAAACTGCAAAAGGCCGGCGACAAGAACATCTATTTCCTGGACGGTTCGAAACTGCTCGGCAAAGACTACTGGGAATGCACGGTTGACAACTGTCACCCGACCGACCTCGGATTTTTCCGTATGGCCGACGGCATCGAACCGGCCATCAGGAAAATCCTTTTCAGGAAAAAATAAGGTGATGCAATGGAGATAAATGTCGGCGGCAGGTCTTTTAAGGCGGAACGGGTATTCTGCATCGGCAGGAATTACGCGGCGCACGCGAAGGAATTGAAAAATGATATTCCGGACGAGCCGGTGATCTTCTGCAAGCCGCCGACTTCGCTGGTGTCACATTTGCAGCGCGAAATTCCTTTTCCGTCATTCGGCCGGGAGCTGCATCACGAAGTGGAGATTGTCGTGCTTATCGGCAAAGCAGGCAAACCGGAATCTGAAGCTGACGCGCTGAATTATGTCGCTGGGCTTGCTGCCGGGCTGGACTTGACGATGCGCGACGTGCAGGACGAGTTGCGGAGTAAAGGCCTGCCGTGGGAAAAGTCCAAGGCATTTGATTGCAGCGCTCCGGTCGGCGGGTTTATGCCTTTTACACCGGATCGGCAACTTGACGATTTAAGTTTCTCCTGCGCGGTAAACGGTGCTGTCAGGCAGTCCGGAAATACCGGCAATATGCTTTTCCCGATTCCGCGTTTGATTGTGGAAATTGCCAGGTACTGGAAACTGCTGCCGGGAGATCTGATCTTCACCGGCACTCCTGAAGGCGTCGGCCCGCTTCTGCGCGGCGACATTATTGAGGTCGCATTTGCCGGACATAAATGGACGTGGACAATGAGCAGTTAGAACCCGTCACCCCGGGAGCACCGGTCGTCTGACCGGCTTTATATTTTCACCCCGGTCATTTTGGACACCCTGCCTGCACATTTTGGACAGTCCACAACCCCAGACACAGAGAAATCTTTTAATACTTCAGTTCCCCTGGCACTCCGAGGAATTAGAGAGTCGTTGAACACAAGCGTTTATAGTTTTCAAACAACATTTTGGACATCTGCGCTGTACAATAGCTTTATGGGGCCTATGGGTCCTATGGGTCCTATGGGTCTTATGGGTCCTATGGGTCTTATGGGTC
>CAIJKT010000348.1 GCA_903821255.1 uncultured Lentisphaeria bacterium
GGGATAACGTTTGCTTCTCCGTGTTCCATAACAGCCATGCAACTGTTGGTGGTACCTAAGTCAATACCTAAAATCTTAGCCATGATCAATGTCTCCTTTTAGAGTTACTTAAAATAAAAATCTTAGGTGACATTATAGCAACCGGTATGCCAATATAATTAATAATACGGCTTAATTTTATGATGGTTAATGACTTATATATATTTACGCGGTAATTGACGGGCAGGATTGCAGTATCGGGAGAGTATCGCATCGCGACATTGTGACAATTTGGCGCACTGCCGTTGTCTCAACGGCACACTTACTTGCGACAGCGGTAGACGAATGCCGGCGGCAGATTGCTCCAGATCACGCGGGATGTTTCCACCGAGGAAAAACTTTCCGAGAGAAATTTACGGAAGCGCCTGGCGGACGGGATGAACACCCCCTGGATGTAGGCAAAAGTGGTAAAGTATCCGCCTTCGTTCAAATTTTCCAGAACCGGGTGCATGATCTCCCGCTGCAGGCTGTGCGGGAAGGAGGCCCACGGCAGGCCGGAGATTATGGTATCGACTTTGCTCATGCCGTGTTTCTTGATGATCTTTCCCATATTTGAGGCGCTGTCGTTAAAAATCTTCACATTGGGAAAGCGGTGTTTGAATTCTTCATAGATGGCCGGGTCGAGTTCAATTGCGAAAAATTCCGAGCCCGGCCGGATGGATTCCAGGATGACGTTGGTTATCGCGCCGGTGCCAGGCCCGAGTTCGACAACGCTCCGCGACCAGGAAATATTTATATCCGCAACCATTTCCCTGGACAATGCCGGAGAGCTTGAACAAAGCGCTCCGATGCCGGTCGGGTTCTTTATAAATTGTTTGAAAATCAAATTCTTTTTCAATCTCGCTCTCCGTTCACATATTCTCAAAAGTTAGAAAACATAATTTCATGTTCATAAGCTTCAAACCTGGCCGGAGGAATGTCCTCCCTGAAATCGCCGCGCATGATGAAAATCAACTTGCCCGGCGGAGCTTTTTTGATCATTTCGCCAATTTGCCGCTTGCTGATAATCCGGTCTTTCGCATCCGGATACTTTAACCCGTATTCAAGCTCTCCGCCATGAGTAAAAAACAATAATCCCGATTTTCGGAATTCCCAGGCGGCGGCATGCATCACATTCGGATGCGTCACGACAATTGAATCCGGCTTGACCCGGTCGCTGAACTTTGACAGATACAGCCCCTGGGCCTTGCCGGCAAGCATCGCCGACGGCGCAACATAATTGGAAAGGAAAATTATAAACAGCGGACTGAACATGAAAAATGCCAGCTTCAGCCGGTATTTCGGACTTTGCCAGGCGGCATAAAAGCCGATCCCCCAGATCAATGCCGCCGCTACCGCCAGCGCCCATTTCCACAGTTCGGACGGAGAATATAATTCGGGAAATAATTTGCAGTTGGCCAGCATCTGATACAGCGTGAAGCCGGCCGCGCCGGCAAGCATTGCCCAGGTCAGGAAACCGCAGATGCCGTTGAACATTTTAGAACAGCCGGTGCGGAAATAGGCGATCATGGACACCGCCAGGATTATCGCCAGCGGCGCGAAACACGGCAGAATGTAAGTGGCCAGTTTGCCGCTGGAGACGGAAAAGAACAGAAAAGGAAACACCAGCCAGCAGATTGCATAGCGCATCAGCGGCCGGGACGACATCTGCCGGAAGTTCTTGCGCAGGCTGATAAACGCGCACGGCAGAAGCAGCGCCCAGGGCACGGCTCCGATCAGCAGGACTGGAACGTACAGCCAGAACGGCTCCGGATGCTGCGTGGCATTTTTGCCTAGAAGACGCTGCACATGCTCAACCCAGAAGAAATAATGCCAGTAATCGCTTTCCCGGAAGTGAATCATCAGCGCCCACGGCAGGACGACCAGCAGCGCGGTCAGTATGGGAATCCACGGCAGGACGAACAGCTCCTTCCAGCGTTTCTCCCAGAACATATAGGGAACAATCGCCGCGACCGGAACCGCGAAGGCCAGAAATCCTTTGGTCAGGAAAGCCAGCCCGCAGAAAATCCCGAACATGGCAAGCGCCAGCACCTTGAACCGGCTCCATTTTTCTTCGGACGCCGCGAAAAAGAAAGACACCAGCGCGCCGTTGAGGAACATGGTGGTGGGACTGTCGAGCACGGCGAAGGTTCCGACGAAATATACCAGCCCGCAGGTCAGGAAAATCCCGGCGGACAGCCAGGCGGTTTCATCGTCTCTCGTAAACCGCCATACCAGCAGCCATATCAGCAGCGCGGAAAGTCCCGCCGAAATTGCGGAGGACAGCCGGACGGCAAAGGCGTTTTCGCCGAACACGGAGATTGATATCGCGTTCAGCCAGTAACCCATTACCGGTTTTTCAAAGTATCTGACATTGACCAGCCGGGGGGTGATCCAGTCGCCGCTTTCGATCATCTCCCGGGATATTTCCGCATAGCGGTATTCGTCCGGCGTGATCAGCGGCCTGCCGCCCAGCGGTATTATATATATTGCAACATAAAGTATGAACAGCGCGATAAGGTATTTTTTCATCCGTTACCTGTACTCCTGAAAAAGAATTTTCTTTTCAAGCACGCTGTCGGGAGACGCCGGCAGTTCCTTGATCAGTCTTGGCGATTCCACGATAATCAGGATTTTCGGACGCGGCGCCGACTGCACTTTCGCTTCGAAATCCTCTTTGCTCAGCAGACGGTGAGCCGAATCCGGTTTACTGACGCCGTATTCCAGTTCGCCCGCCTTGCTGTAAATGTAAACATCGTCCCGCTTATAATACCAGCAGATCGAGGTGAGCAGATTTTTATAGGAAACCAGCATCGTGTCCGGAGTCACCCGGCCGGCATGCTTCATCAGGACGCGTTCGGGAGCTTTCAGGTCCAGCACCAGGTTTGGAACCGCCGCGTTCCAGGCGAAGAAACAGCCCAGCGGTCCCAGCGCGAAACAGACGATTTTCTTTTGCAGATCTCTGGCTCTGATTGCCGTCCACAGCAGACTGCACCATAGCGCAACCGCCGCGATCACCAGCGTGAATTTGAATAATTCGTCATTCCCGTAGATGCCGTTAAAGTTTTTGATCTTAATCATGCCGGTTGAGAAAGCAGCCTGGGCGATGATCAGGACGACGGCGGCGGACGCCAGGACTGCCAGCAGAATTTTCAGGGTAATATCTATTCTGCCGGGTTTGTTCCGCGCCATGAAATTATCCAGACCGTATGCGATCAGAATGGCGATCGGCGGAAAACAGGGCAGCACATAGGTGGCCAGTTTGCCGCTGGAGGCGGAGAAGAACAGAAAGGGAAACACCAGCCAGCAGGCGGCAAAGCGCATCAGCGGCTGTTTAAACGCTTCGGCACAGCGCTCTTTGTAGCCGGAAATAACGGACTGGAGCAGAAACAGCCAGGGGATTGAGCCCGCGATTATTACCGGAATGAAAAACCAGAACGGCGCCGGATGCTGCGATTCCTCTTTCTGCAGGAAACGCTGAACGTGTTCCACCCAGAAAAAATAATTCCAGAAATCATTATCCCGGAAATGGATCATCAGCGACCAGGGCAGGGCGGTGGCGATTACCGCCAGCGCCGGTATCCACGGCAGTATAAACAGCTCTTTCCAGCGCTTTTCCCAGATCAGGAACGGCCCGATGGCGATTGCCGGAACGACGAACGCCAGAAATCCTTTAGTCAGAAATGCCAGGCCGCAGAAAAAACCGAACAGCAGCAGAGCGGCGACCTTCCTGGCATTCCACTGTTTCTCCATATACGCGAAAAAGAATCCGGCCATGCCGGCGGTCAGAAAAAATGAAGTCGGCCCGTCCAGCACCGCGAACGTGCCGATCCCGTAAACCAGGATGCTGGACAGAAAGATGACGGTTCCCCATAATGCCATTGAGTCACCGGCAAACTTCTTCAGCAGCATGAACAGCGCCAGCGCGGCCAGTCCCGCCGCCAGCGCGGAGGCGAACCTGACGGCAAAGTTGTTTTCGCCGAACAGTTTAAGCGAGGCCGCGTTGAGCCAGTGCCCCATGACGGGTTTTTCAAAATAGCGCAGATTATTGACTTTAGGCACGACCCAGTCGTTATGCACGATGAGTTCACGGGCGATTTCCGCATAGCGCGGCTCGTCGGGCGTGAACAGCGGTCTCAGGCCCAGCGGCACTATATACAATATAATAAACAGCCCGATTATCAGTAAATATATTCTTTTCATAACGTTATATTAAAGTCTTCCACAGTAGTTGTCAATAAATAAAAAAAATCATGATACAATAGCAATTCTCAGGAAATAAGCAAAGTTGATATGAAATTTAAACCCGGAAAATAAACCAGTGAAGAGCTCTATTTACATTAGTTTACTTAAGATATTACACATAACATCACTTGAATTCCAGTTAGCCAATTACTAGATTATGCTAGAGCGAGATGGTTAACGAGTCATTACAAATTTTATATTAAACAATTCTTGGTGACTTGATTATTGATTGCTATTTTGAGACTAATAAACTGTTTAGATGTAACACCTAGGAGGCCTATCTTGAAACTTGCAGAACTCGTGATGCTTGAGACACAGGCCCCGTTGCCGACAATCATGCTGTTGCGTCACAGTGACAAAAGTATCAAACCTTTGCGCCGATGTGGCGCAACTGTTGAAGAGTATACGTCCATTCAACCAATTGGAACAAAGTTCGACTACTTTCGCAATAAACCCAATATATTGGTTGTTGTTGTCATCGTTGAAGACCATGTATTTGGTGTTTATCGAATAGTCGGAATTGAGGCAGAAGGTACAAACTACTCACTTGCTAGTGATGCTTTCAAGAGATTCGATGAGACCCGAAATAAACGTAAAATTCAATGTCGCAAATTTTGCTTAGAACCTATTATTAGCATTTCTGTTGGGTTACCAGTTCACGGCTGGGAAAAACGTTGGATATCAGCAGTACAACGGAACGAAGACTCTTTCTTTAATGAAATTGAAGTCTACCCGCCTGACCTAAAGGAGTTCCAGGAACATTCTTTTAGTGAACAAGTAGCTGTTTCACTGCGTGATTCCACAGAAGCTAGAATGAAACGCCTTGCTCGTGCGGAAGTCGTTCCAAAGCGCGTAAAACTAATTACATTTTCTTTTGTACGAAATCCGGATGTAGTGGCGGAAGTACTCGTGCGAGCTAACGGAGTCTGTCATACTTGTGGGAATAAAGCACCATTTATCCGCCGATCAGACAGCACGCCTTATCTTGAAGTTCACCATAAGAGACCTCTCGCCCAAGGTGGCAAAGATACAATTGAAAATGCAATTGCTCTTTGTCCAAATTGCCACCGCAAGACACACTACGCCTAAGGCTTTCGCAAATGAAAACAAGTTATTGTAAATCCGCTCACTATCTCATTATCTCATTATCTTAAATTGTATTGAATGCTTTAATATGCTAGTTTATTTTAGAAAATTGATTTTTCAATTAAATTTGTTAAATAGGGGAATAAGGAGAATGGCGGCAAAATATAATTTTCATGGGAATGTCCAGGCAGGGGCAGTTGGGGATAAATCTCGTGGAATCTTTAATAACGTCCAGATTTATACCGTAGATAATTTAAAAGCATCTTTGAACAAACTTATGACAGAGTTACGCACAGACGCGTCAGTTGACTTCGATATTCTATCTTCTATTAATTTTCTAAAAGATCACGCTGGTGATTTAGAATCGCCTCCTGACGTTACTGATCATTGGGAAAGACTTAAGCGATGCGGAGGGGCTATTTGCAAGAAATTATATAATATTGGAATCTGTGCAGTTGGCGCATTAGCTGAAACGTGGATTGTTGAAGGGCTTAAAAATTTGATATCCTAAGGGAAATATATTATGTCAGGAGACACTTATAACTTAAATGATTGTAATATTGCGGCTATAGGTGATGACGCAAAAGGTAAATTTTTGTTTAATGGAACAGCCTCACCATTGACATCGGCATCTTTGCAAACCGTAATTTTATCAATTAAAGAAAAAATGAGCGAATCGGATGAATTAAGCGATTTTATTGATGATTTAATGGAGTTCACTAGTATTAGGAAGAGAAAAATCATTGGGCTTGAGAATAAATTACATGATGGCAATAGAGATGATTTAATTGAGGATGCTATATATTTAAAGAATAAATTCGAGCGGAAACTGGCAAAAAATCAACTGTTTATAAGTGAACAAAAAGTGTATGTACAAGTACTGGCGTTCATATGTACCGTTTTCAATAATAAAATCCTCCCATTAATCAAAGAGAGTCAAACAAACAAAGAAATTGATTCAGAAATTTTTGATAAAATAATCAATGAAGTTCATAACGCACTAATTCATTATGATAATACGTTTACTACAGAGTTGGTCAAAGGAATGTTGTTTTATTTAACCGGTAAATGTCATTTGGTTTGGAGATAAACATGTTAATCTATCACCCTGTATATGATATAAACCATTGCTTGTTTCGTTTTTTGCTTATTTTGGAGAAATCAAATAAAAATATATTTCAATGGGAACTATTTCGCGTGATGGATTTCTATTTGCTTTTTCCCAGTCAGATTAAGAAAATAAATCCTTGGCCCAATTCTTTAAGATCATATAAAAAAATTATAAATGAAATTCCTGTTGAGTATGAAGTATTATCTAATTCTAAAAGAGTTTTTTTCGATTTGCAAAATATTCAGACGGCAACCGTTTTTAATCTTATTGCAAAAGGTTTGTTAGATGCTGAATCATTCGAACATAAAAGAGAGTTAAAGCGAACGAATGTAAAGTTGCCACAGAAGTTACAGGAAAAAATAGAAGATAGTTATTTACAAAGAAGACCATGGTTTGATTTTGTTGCCAATGGCCTTGCCGAAATTGAGCTTTTAGGGAATACCGGAATAAAAAGTCGCTCTGGACTCATGGAATTCAAATATGATATAGCGAGGTAAAGAATGTTTTATAGTCCTACCTTAATTGTGAATCGTTTAGTCATAATGAAAGGTAATATGCCTGCTTATGATCAGGAATTTTATGCTGGAGTAAATATAATTCGTGGGGTTAATGGAACAGGAAAATCTACGATAATGGATTTGCTCTGCTATTCACTGGGAACTGAGTTTAAAGATTGGACACCAGAACAAGCCAGTTGCGAATATACTTTTGTTGAGGTGTTATTCAATAAGCAACAATTTACATTAAAAAGGCGAATCTCTCTATCTGGCAAAGAGCCAATGGATATTTTTGAAGGGAATATGAATGATTCCTTTAATGATTCTATTAACTGGTTTCGCTATCCTAATACTAGGAGTGCCAATAAAGAAAGCTATTCCCAACGGATCTTTGAGATACTTAGTCTTCCTCAACACAAAACAGATGAATCACAGAACCTGACTATTCATCAAATAATGCGTCTTATCTATGTGGATCAAATAACACAACCAACTCAACTTCTTAATGGCGAACCTCTATTTGATAAAGCTATAACAAGGAAAGCTATTGGAGAGTATCTATTGGGACTTGATGATTTAGCCATTCATTCTTTAAGGCAACAACTTCTGAAAGAAAAAAAAGCATTCGAAGATTTAAATGGAGAATTGAAGGCTATTTATAATCTGCTTGGCGCAACACATGAATTAGCCTTTTTAGAAGCAGAGAGGCAAAACGTAAAAAGCAAGATTACTGAACTTGAAGAGCGAAAAGTTAAAATATCTAATGCTAGTTTTGAACAA
>CAIJKT010000349.1 GCA_903821255.1 uncultured Lentisphaeria bacterium
ATCAATCTTGGTAAAGAACATTTCAAAGCAGCAGATAAGGCATATTCAAAGGCTGCTGACGACAATCGCTTCCGGGACAGGGCGTTACTCTGTCTTGCGCGTTTAGCGATTGTCCGGAGACAATACCGGAGAGCACACTCTATTCTTCAGGAATTAATCAAATATGGCAGTCGTGAATCAAACATATATGCAATGGAGGCGTTATGTTTGCGTAAACTTAATTTAAATAATAATTCCAGTCTTCAAAACGCTGAAAATATATTTTTTATTACCCCTTTGCTGATCGGGGAAAAATACTTTGCCGCCGAAAATTCCAGTTATGAACGGCAATTGGTGTTTGAAGCCGTTTGTGAGTATATAAAGCTTACACACTTTGATGATGCCATACGGTTATTGAATATTGCAGCTGGAAGTGACGGCGCCTTGTCAAAATACTTTTCAGCATGGTTAACCCACCGTACAGGTAATGAAAATGAAGCACGGACTAAACTTGAGTCAGCCAGACATGATGAGTGGGGGGACTGGTTTGCTTTCCGGAATGAAACAGAGCCGGTATTGCGGTATGCTGTACAGGTCAATTCAGATGATGATACAGCTAATTATCAGCTTGGCTGCCTGTTGGCTTATAAGAACAGATGGGATGAAGCCGTTCCGTTCTGGGAAAGAGTGAAAGGCTCTGAACTCAGCAATGCCTTGCGCAACCAGGCCCTGTATTATTGGCGTATTAAACACGATTATGATCTGGCAGCAAAATATTTTGAACTGGCCATGGAAAATACTTGCGGCAGCCGGACATTGATCGAAGCTGAAACATTTTTTGAAGAAACAGGTGCCGCTTCCAAACTTATTGCAATATTTGACAGGAACAAACAGCTTGTTGAACAGGACAGCCGGGTAAAATTATCATTTGTAAAGGCTTTGCTGGCAAATGATAAAGCTCAGGAAGCCTGTGATATTATGGTTAACAGTAATTTTTCTCTTTGTGAAGGGAAAATGCTTTCTCGCGAATTATATGAAAAAAGCTATAATATTCTGGCTGAAAAGGCATTGATGAAACATGATTTTTCAAGCGCGGCGGAATACTACTTAAGAGCGGCCGGATATCCTGAAAATATCGGGATTGGTAAACCCTCAGGGAATAAAGAAGCGGAATGGTACTTCAAGGCGGGCGAAGCTTATACTCAAGCCGGCATGAATCAAAAAGCATCGGATTGCTATACGCTTGGAGCAGAAAATGGGATTTTTCTGGACATTCCATTTTTTCCCCTGAAAACATTTGTATGGGAAACCGGATGGGAGAAAATTGATCTCCGGTATTGGAAAAATTTACTCTATCGGGCTTACTCTCTTCAAAAGATAAACAAGCAAAAAGAAGCATCTGAAATTCTCTTAAAAATTGAAAGATATCTGAATTTTTTAAAGGAAACAGAACGGAGAGATTATCCTGAAGCAATCCACATCAACAAGTAAATTTAGTAGGGCTTGAGTAAAAAATGCGATGAACGGTTCCAGCGGACTTTGACAGATGCCAGGAAGGCTACCATGATTAACCAGTTCCACTGTCACCCAATCGCAGCACTTGCTGCAAACTGTCACGCTTAGCCAGTTTTTAAAATTATTTTCATTATTTTGGGATATTTTATCAAAAATGGGTATTGACTTTTGGGGCTGCTGCCTATATAATCATGAATAGAACATTTCAGAACATCTAAAGGTATTGTAGCTGGATTTTTAATATGGAAACTCTGGAACTTAAAAAAGATAAAATTTATCTTAAGCTCAAACAAGATATTATTTCCGGCAGGATTTTGTCCGGCAGTAAGATGATTTCCGAACCGGAACTGGCTAGGAAACTAGGAGTCGGCAGGATAACGTTACGGGCTTCGTTCGATCGTTTGGAGCATGATGGTCTCATTAAGCGCATTCACGGCAAAGGCACGTTTGTATATCCTGACAGCACAACCGCAGAGGCGGCTACCATCATGGTAATTTATGAGGCAGGCAATGGCTTTGAACTGCCATGGCATTATATTGTGCCTGAGATAACCCGTTGCGCCATCGAAAAACAATTTAAGGTATTTACCATGACTGAGGCCGCGATAAATATGTTTTCAGAACCTGATATCAAGGCGTTTGTCAAATCCAATCACATTCTCGGGATTGCGGCTGTAACCAACCGCTTTACAGGGCATGAGCCGATTCTGAAAAAATTGAAAGCTGCTGGTGTTCCGATCGTGATCACTCACGCCGAGATGGATGATGCAAAAATCACCGGCTTCCCCTGTATTGCTGTTTCTCAGAAGGACGGCTGGGAGGCAGCAATCGCATATTTGGCAGGACTGGGTCATCGGCGGATTGCGGTGATCGGGAAAACTGGCTCCAGTTTTCGCGAATATTCTCTGGCGGAAACTTTACAATTGTTGAAAAAATACCACGCCGTTCCTGACGAAGCGTTAATCCATGTAACAAATTTTGACCGGCAGCAGATTATTGAAACAGTCAGGATTTTATGCTCAAATCCGTCCTCCAGACCCACTGCAATTCTGTGTTTTTCCGACTTCTACGCAATTTACGTTTATGATGCGTTGAAAGAAATGAATCTACATATTCCGCGAGATGTAGCAGTTATGGGCATTTGCGTCTATCCCGATGCGCGGCTGCTGAACCCGCCGCTCTCAACCATTGATTTCGGCTATGCCAAATTTGCTGAAATGGCGGTGGAAATGCTCCAAAAGCCGGAAAAATGGATTGACCCGATCA